>NZ_JBQQCF010000025.1:0-83500 GCF_052245755.1 Mycobacterium sp. 4D054 | reverse complement strand
GCCGGCTCCGACTGCGTCGGCGCGATCCGGTCGTTGACGCGGGCGACCACCGAGTCCACCCGGTGCACGGCACGGTCGCAGAGTCCGCTGACCCGGTCCCCGGCGGCGTCCACGTCGTCGGCAGCGCTGCGCAGGTAAGCCCGGACGGTGACCCGGAATCTCTCGCCGGCGGTGCGCACGCGGCGCCGTAGCCGGTCGTCGATCTCGACGGTGACGTAGGGCAACACCTGAAGCTTCATCTGCGCGTCTCCCCTTCGTGGATGCCTGAGCCCACCCTAGCGGGGTCGTCCTGCACCTGCGCCAATGCTCGGCCCGCCGATTCCCGCAGCGTGAGCACCGTGAGCAGCGACAGCGCGGCCGCGATCATCAGGTAGAACGCCGGCGCGATCGGGTTTCCCGTGGCCGCGGTCAGCCACGTCACGACGTACGGGGTGGTGCCGCCGAACACGGCGACGCACACGTTGTAGCCCACCGAGAACCCGCTGAACCGGATCCGGGTGGCGAACAGCTCCACCCCGGCCGACACCGCGCAGGAGATGTAGACCGACTCGATCGCGGCCAGCAGACAGTGCGCCGAGATCGCCGCGACCAGCGAGCCCGACGTGAGCAGCAGGAACAGCGGGTAGCCGAGCACCAGGAAGGCGACCGCGCCGCCGATGAGCAGCGGCCGCCGCCCGACCCGGTCTGACAGCGCCGCCAGCGGGAGGATCAGCACCAGCGCCACCACGCAGGCCAGCGTGATCGACACGAACGACGCGGTCTTGGAGAACCCCAGCGTCTTGATGAAATACGTTGGCAGGAACGTGAACACGATGTAGTAGCCGATGTTGAAGACGATGAACAGGCCGATCACCTGCAGGATCTGCCGCCACGACGTGGTGACGGCTTCCCGCAGCGGCGACTCGGCGGTGTTGTCCGCCTTGTTCAGTTCGGCGAACTGCGGTGTGTCGCCCAGGCGCAGCCGGATGTAGAGACCGACCAGTCCCAGCGGCCCGGCGATCAGGAACGGGATGCGCCAGCCGTAGCTCTCCATGGCCTCGGCGGACAGGAGCGCCTGCAGTGCGGTCACGGTGACCGAGCCCATCAGGAAGCCGAGGACCCCGGACCAGGCCATGAACGTGACGGTCAGGCCGCGGCGGGCGTCGCCGGCGAACTCCGCCAGGTACACCGCGCCGCCGCCGTACTCGCCGCCCGCCGAGAAGCCCTGTAGGCAGCGGAAGAACAGGAGCAGCAGCGGTGCCGCCACCCCGATGGTGTCGTAGGTCGGCAGCACACCGATGCACAGCGTGGCCGCCGACATCAGCAGGATCACCACCGCCAGCACCTTCTGGCGGCCGATGCGGTCGCCGAGCGGCCCGAAGAAGAATCCGCCGAGCGGACGCATGAAGAACGCCGCGGCGAAGATCGCGAAGGTGTTGAGCAGCGCGGCGGTGTCGTTGCCGGCGGGGAAGAAGTGCGCGGCGATGAATGTCGCCAGGAAGCCGTAGATGGCGAAGTCGAACCACTCAACGGCATTACCGATGGACGCGCCGGTCACCACCCGGCGGATGTCGGTCTCCATGTCGAACTCCCGAATTTAAGCGTGGCGCTCAGCATTTCGCTTACCGCATCACGTTCGACGCGGCGCTGTTGGCAACTTAGCGCTTCGCGGCCCGCACCGCGGCGGCCGCGTCAGAGCGGATCTGGCCGTCCCGCCGATCACCAGCGTGTTGACCACCCACGCGGCCGTCGTCGGCTTCCGGCTGTCGCCGATGCGGCACGGCGCATCGGCGTCACCGCTCTTCTTCGCCGCGGCGGCGAGCCGGGTGCGTACTCGGGTGAATTCGCCGGGCGCAGCGCAGTACAGCTCGTCGAGCGCCTCCTCCACCGCGAAACCCATGATGGGGCCTATCGATCGGCGATCCGTGCCCGCCGGTGCAGCGGCTCCCGCCCGGGCGGCTGCGACGGCGGCGGCAGCAACGGGACCAGCGGCCGCACCGCCACCCTGGTCGGTTCCCGGGTGGTCAGTTCCAACGGCTCACCGGCATGCCGGATGGTCAGAGCCCCCCGCGGACCGTCCCGCAGCGTGTAGGTGACCGACTCGTGGTCGGCTGCCACGGTCACGCGAAAACCGCGCCAGCGCAACCGGAAACACAGCCGGGAGATGCCGCCGGGCAGGTGCGGGTCGAGTGCCAGTACGCCCTCGTCGTCGCGCAGCCCGCCGAACCCGACGACGAGCGCGGTCCAGCTGCCGGCCAGCGACGCCAGGTGCAGCCCGTCGCCGGTGTTGTTGTGCAGGTCGCGCAGATCGATCAGCGCCGCCTCGTACGCATAGTCGTGGGCCAGTTCCAGATGCCCGACCTCGGCGCACATCACCGCCTGAGTGCATGCCGACAGCGACGAGTCCCTGGTGGTGCGCCGCTCGTAATAGTCGACGTTGCGGGCCTTTTGCTCGGGGGTGAACGCATGGCTCTGCCACTGCATGGCCAGCACCAGATCGGCCTGCTTGATCACCTGGGCCGGATAGAGCCGGACGTACGGTTCATGCAACAGGAGCGGGTATTTCGTGTTGGACTGGAAGTCCCACTCCCGCAGCGTGGTGAACCCCTCGCACTGCGGGTGCACGCCGAGCTCCTCGTCGTAGGGGATGTGCACCGCGTCGGCGGCGTCACGCCAGGCGGCCGTCTCCTCGTTGTCGACACCGAGGTCGCGCGCACCGTCGGGGTGCCGGGTGCAGGCGTCGGCCGCGACGCGCAGGTTCGCGGCGGCCATCAGGTTGGTGAACACATTGTCCCGCACCACCGCGGTGTATTCGTCGGGCCCGGTGACCCCGTCGATGCGCCACCGACCGTATCGGTCGTGGTGGCCGAGCGAGGCCCACAGCCGGGCGGTTTCGACGAGAACGGCCAGACCGCAATCGGATTCGAGCGACTCGTCGCCGGTCACCACCCGGTAGCGGTCGAAAGCCATCGCGATGTCGGCGTTGACGTGGAAACCGGCGGTACCCGCCGGCCAGTACGCCGAGCATTCCTCGCCGTGGATGGTGCGCCACGGGAAACTCGCGCCGCTCAGGTCCAGTTCCTTGGCGCGCTCCCGCGCCAGCTCCAGCGTCGACGCCCGCCACCGCAGCGCGTCGGCGGCAGCGTGCGGGGCGGTGTAGGTCAGCACCGGCAGCACGAACCCCTCGGTGTCCCAGAAGGCGTGGCCGTCGTAGCCGGTTCCGGTCAGTCCCTTGCCCGCGATCGCGCGCCGCTCGGCGCGGGCGCTGGCCTGCAACACGTGGAACAGCCCGAAGCGCACGGCCTGCTGGCTGTCGGCGTCACCGTCGACCTCGACGTCCGCGCTGTCCCAGAACTCGGCCAGGTATTCGCGCTGTGACTGCAGAAGCCCCGACCAGCCGGTGTACCGGGCGCCCGCGATCGCCGCGGCGACCTGGTCGCGCAGCGCCGGGCACGAGCGCAGGCTGGACCATCCGTAGGCCAGGTACTTCACCAGGCGCAAACGCTGACCGGCGCGCAGTTCGGTCACCACCGTGGTGCGCGCCCAGTCGTCGCCGGAGTCACCGCTGACGTCCACCCGGCCTTCGCCCTCGATGACGTGGTCCATCGCCGCGGCCATCGTCAACCCGCTCGAGCGGGTCCGGTGGATCAGCAGTGCCCCGCGCTCGCTGATCTCGTGCTGCACCGCCTCCAGCGGCTTCGTCAGCACCGCGGCGACCCTGGGATCGCCCGACGGCGAAGGCAGGTCCTCGTTGGCGACCAGCTCCGACTGCACGGTCAGCAACACATCGTCGACGGCTTCGACGATGTACTCGATAGCGGCCAGGCTGCGCTGGGACAGCGAGACCAGCCGGGTCGAGTGCACCTTGACCCGCTTGCCGGACGGTGTGGTCCAGTCCGCCGTGCGGGTCAGGGTGCCGGCCCGAAGATCCAAAGTCCGTTCGTGGGCGTGCACGTCGCCGTACCGGACGTCGAACGGTTCGTCGTCGACCAGCAGCCGGATCAGCTTGCCGTTGGTGACGTCGACGATGGACTGGCCGTCCTCCGGATAGCCGAACCCCGCCTCCGCGTACGGCAGCGGCCTGGTCTCGTAGAACCCGTTCAGGTAGGTGCCGGGCAGCGCGTGAGGCTCCCCCTCGTCGAGATTGCCGCGCAGCCCGATGTGCCCGTTGGACAACGCGAACAGCGATTCGGTCTGCGCAAGCAGATCCACCCTCAGCTGTGTCTCCCGGACCTGCCAGGGTTCCACCGGAAACGCGTCGTCGGTGATCATCATGCTCAGAGCAGCTCCCCGAGGTCGGTGACGACGATGTCGGCGCCGTTGCGCCGCAGGGCCTCGGCCTGTCCGGTCCGGTCGACGCCGACCACCAGGCCGAAATCACCGGCGCGCCCGGCGGCCACCCCGGACAGCGCATCCTCGAAGACGGCCGCGTCCGCCGGGGACACGCCGAGCAGTTCCGCGGCTCGCAGGAACGAGTCAGGGGCCGGTTTGCCGGGCAGGTTCTCCTCACGCAGCGTCACGCCGTCGACACGCTCCTCGATGTAGACGTCCAGTCCGGTGAGCTCGAGTACGTCGCGAGTGTTGGCGCTCGACGACACCACCGCGCGCCGCAACCCGGCGTCGGTGGCCGCCTGCAGATACCGCCGCGACCCGTCGAACACGGTGACCCCGTCGGTGTGCAGGCTCTGGTTGAACATCCGGTTCTTGCGGTCGCCCAAGTGCGACACGGTCTGGGCATCGGCGACGATGCCGCGGCTTTCCAGGAACGAGCGGACCCCGTCCAGGCGCGGTTTGCCGTCGACGTAGCGCTCGTAGTCCGCACCCGCATCGAAGGGCACGTAGGGCACGCCGTGTTCGGCACGGCTGCGCAGGTACTCGTCGAACATCGCCTTCCAGGCGCGGCGGTGCACGCTGGCGGTGTCGGTGAGCACGCCGTCGAGATCGAACAGACATGCGCGGATGCGGTCCGGTAGGCCGAGCATCTCCCCCCCATACCCATTCAGCTCAGTCCGAGCATGCTCCGCAACTCGGCAGTGCGCCACACGACCAGCGCGACGAACAGCACCAGCAACCCGGCCGCCGCAGCGCCCTGCACCAGGTTGCGCTGCCCGCGCGGGGCGTAGACGAAGGCCGCGGCCACCACCGCACCGGTCACCAGCCCGCCGACATGGCCCTGCCAACTGATGTTCTGCGAGGTGAACAGCGGGATCAGAAACGTGAACGCGAGGTTCAGCACGATGATCGCGACGACCGACCGCACGTCCATGTTCAGCTTGCGGCCCACCACGAACGTCGCGCCGAACAATCCGAACACCGCCCCGGACGCGCCGGCGGTGAGCGCGTTGAACGTGAGCAGGTACACCAGCACCGAGCCGCCCAGCGCGCTGAGCAGATAGAGCGCGACGAACCGCAGCCGCCCCAGCGCGAACTCCAGCGGCGGGCCGACGAAATACAGCGCCAGCATGTTGAACGCGATGTGGGTGAGGCTGAAGTGCAGGAACGCCGAGGTCAGCAGCCGGTACAGCTCACCGTCGGCGGCGGCGGGCGGCCACAACCCGAGGGCGCGTTCGAGCTCCGGAGACGCCATCTGCAGTGCGAACATCAGCAGGTTGACGCCGATCAGCACGTAGGTGACCAGCGGCGTCGTCGACCGCGGCGCGCGGGCACCGACGGCGTTGGTGACCGGTCGGACGGACCGGGCGCCCTCGCCGACGCAGTCGGCGCACTGATGGCCGACAGCGGCGCTGTGCATGCATTCCGGGCAGATGAATCGGTTGCAGCGGGTGCAGCGGACGTAGGTCTGACGGTCGGGATGCCGGTAGCACGTCGGGGCCTGCGCGGGGGTGCCGGACGGGTAGGGGTAACCCATGTCAGAGCGTCCCGAACAACTCGATGTGGTTGCCGTCGGGGTCGGCGACGAACATCCAGCCCATGCCGGGCACCGGCGCATACTCGGTGAGCGGCTCCACCACTTCGTATTCGGATGCGGCGAACGCGTCGGCGACGGCGCGCAGACCGTTCACCCCGATCGTGAAGTACCGCAGACCCGCCTGCGCGCGCCCGCCGCCGGGTGCGGCGGGAGCAGCGGGCGCCGTCGTGTAGGTGACGAGCTTGAGCACGCTGCCCCCGAGTGAGTAGCGCCGTTGTGAGCCCCCGTCGAACTCGATGTCGCCTTGGGGCTCAAGTTCGAGGAATCCCTCGTAGAAGGCGACCATCGGGCCCGGGTCGGTGGTGACGAGCCCGACCTCGATGCCGGGTGTCAGCAGGTCCAGTTTCACGATCACCAACTTATCTCGCCTGCCCGCGGCTTTTGCTCGGTAACGATTCGGTGACGACCCAGATCACGATCACTTAAGCAAACCCGGCGAATTCTGAGAAGTTTCATGGTTTGGAAACCGCAGCGGGGATCGTCGGGCCGGTTACACCCCGGAATTGAGGTCAACGTCACGCCCGCACCCTGTAACGCTCGGCCCAGGCGGTCATCGGCGCCGACGAGTTACGTTTGACCACTTCAGGATTCGGCTACCTTGGATCTCAGCCGGGGGAAGCAGCAACCGATTCACAATGCGAAGGACCAACCAATCATGAATCTCAATGGTTTTACCGTGCGCGCCCGTCGGCGCGCCGTGGCCGGCGTCTCGGCCGCATGTCTGCTCGGCGGCGTGGCCGCAGCAACCGTGGCGGCACCGATGGCGGGGGCGCAGCCGGCCCAGTGCACCGCGAGCTCGCTCACCGGGACCGTCAGTTCGGTCACCGCGCAGGCGCGGCAGTACCTCGACACCCACCCGGGCGCGAACCAGGCCGTGACCGCGGCGATGAACCAGCCGCGGCCCGAGGCCGAGGCCAACCTGCGGGGCTATTTCACCGCCAACCCGGCGGAGTACTACGACCTGCGCGGCATCCTCGCCCCGATCGGCGACACGCAGCGCAACTGCAACGTGGGCGTGCTGCCGGCGGATCTGCAGTCGGCCTACGACACGTTCATGGCCGGCTGATCTGCACCACCACGTTGCGGACGTTGCGGACGTTGCGGCGGCGGGTTCTCCCCCGCCGCCGCAACGCTTAGACTGACTTCCTATGAGGCTGACGAAGGTAGCCGTGATGGCCGCGGCGGTGATCGCCGGCTGGGGCGCGGCCGCACCGACGGCCGGTGCACAACCCGCCGACACCCAACCCGCCGAGGCACCGAAGACGACGATCGACGCTGACGGCACGTACACCGTCGGCACCGAGATCGTGCCGGGCGTGTATCAGTCGGCCGGACCGGTCGACGGTGGCGCCTGTTACTGGAAGCGTGCTGCCGGCGAGGAGATGCTTGACAACCGGCTGACCAAGAAGCCGTCGTTCGTGCAGATCCTGCCGACCGACACGACCTTCACCACCAGCGACTGCCAGGCCTGGCAGCTCACCAACGCCCCGATGCCTCCGCAGCCCGGCCCCGGCGAGCTGCTGGGTCAGCTCACGCAGGCGATCGGCAGCGGCATGTTCTCCGGAGGCCCGCGCTGAGCGATCGCGCGGTCACCTCGATCGGAGCCGAGGACAACGCCGGCCTGGAGGACGCCGTCGAGCGGATCTGGCAGGCGGCGGTGCACTGGTACCGCGCCGGGATGCAGCCGGCAATCCAGGTGTGCCTGCGCCGCGAGGGCCGGGTGATCCTCGACCGTGCCATCGGCTACGCCTGGGAGGACGTCCCGGTCCGCACCGACACCCCGTTCTGTGTCTACTCGGCGGCCAAGGCGATCACCACGACGGTGACGCACATGCTCGTCGAGCGCGGGGCGTTCTCGCTGGAGGACCGGGTGTGTGACTATCTGCCGACGTACACGAGCCACGGCAAGGACCGCACCACGATCCGGCACGTGCTCACCCACAGCGCCGGCATCCCGTTCGCGACGGGGCCGAAGCCCGACCTCAAGCGCATGGACGACAGCGAGTACGCGCGGGAGATGCTGAGCCGGATGAAGCCGGTGTATCGGCCGGGGCTGGTCCACATCTACCACGGCGTGACGTGGGGACCGCTGATGCGCGAGATCATCTCCGCGGCCACCGGCCGCAGTATCCGCGACATCCTGGCCGAGCAGATCCTCGACCCGCTGGGCTTCCGATGGACCAACTACGGCGTTGCCCCACAAGACGTTCCGCTGGTCGCACCCAGCCACGTGACCGGCAGGCCGCTGCCTGCCCCGATCGCCAAGGCGTTCAAGGCGGCGGTGGGCGGCACCCCGCAGCAGATCATCCCGTTCTCCAACACGCGTGAGTTCCTGACCGGCGTCATCCCGTCGTCGAACACCGTGTCCAACGCCAACGAACTGTCCCGATTTGCCGAAATCCTCTGCCGCGGTGGAGAACTCGACGGAGTACGGATCCTCTCGCCGGAGACGCTGTATGCGGCCACCCGAGAGGCGCGCCGGTTACGGCCGGATCTGGCCACCGGCCTGGCGCCGATGCGGTGGGGCACTGGCTACATGTTGGGCTCCAAGCGATTCGGTCCATTCGGCCGGGACGCCGCAGGCGCGTTCGGACACACCGGGCTCACCGACATCGCGGTGTGGGCCGACCCGCAGCGGGCGCTGTCGGTGGCGGTGGTCAGCAGCGGCAAGCCAGGGCCTCACCGCGAGGCCAAACGCTATCCCCAGCTGCTGGACCGGATCAACGCCAAGATGCCGCGGATCTGATTCCGCGGTAGATCCCCCACCGCACGATCCAGGGCATCAGCACCCGCTCGAACGACCACGCCGGAAACCGGAACGCCCTGCCGTTGGGCGTGAACACCTCGAGACCGTCGGGCTGGATGCCCAACACCGAACCCCATCGCCGGGTGGGCGCGCGGTAGTCCCGCAACGCCCGGCCGGCGAACGAGGCGCGCACATTGCGGGCGAGCAGTCCGTCGGCGCGGTTGCGGGCCGAGCTGCGCAGCGGATCGGTCGCGGCCACGTCACCGATGGCGAACACCTCGGGGTGGCCGGGCACCTGGAGCGTCGGGGTCACGCGCACGAACCCGCGCTCGTCGAGCAGCTCAGCGGGCAGCCACCCGGTGTTGGGCGTGACGCGGCCGATCGCCCACAGCACGGCATCGGCGGACGCGGGTGGCTGGCCGGTGCTCCACCGCACGGTCCCGCTGGTCAGTTCAGCGGCGGCGAACGTGGGGTCCAGCACCGCACGATGGCCGGGGTGCAGCCGCACTCCGGCGTCGATCAGCCTGCGCCGCACCGAGTTCCACGTACGGGGGTGATGACCGACGAGTGCCCGCTCGCCCGGGTAGTACAGGTCGACGGGCTTGCCCGGCCACGCGGTGGCGATCTGGGCGGCGCTGCTGACGGCCGCGGCGCCGCCGCCGACGACAATCACCGACCCTGCGGCGGCGAGGCGGTCGTGCGGGTCGCGCAGTTCTGCGCCGACCTGCGCCGCATCCTGCAGGGTCGGCCTGCGCCAGAACCCGTTGGTCACGCCGGTGGCGATGACGAGCGCGTCGTAGGGCACCTGGGTCGCCGATCCGTCGGCGAGTTCGACCAGCACACAGCGGGATTCGAGATCCACACCGGTCAGGGTGCCGTGCACCGTGCGCACGCCGTCGAGGCCGCGGAAGCGGCCGAACGGGATCCAGTTGTACCGGGCCCAGTCGTCGGGCCGGGCCAGCCGCCAGCCCAGCTCCTGGCCGCTCACCAGCCCCGGTTTGGCGGAGATACCGACCACCTGGGCATGGCGGGCCAGCTTGATCGCGGTGAGGACGCCGGTGTCGCCCAGCCCGGCGATGACGACCCGCTTCACGCACTCACCTTCGCCGGCGGGCGGGGCACGAACCGCGACACCCGGTCGATGACGGCCTGGTAACCGGGCCTACGCTCGAGGCTTCGGGTCTCCATCATCGGGATGCTGGCGCCGAGGAACATGGCCAGCATCGCCGCCGCACCCACGAACAGCCACCAGGCCCCCGGCGCCGCAGCGAGCCCGAAAAGCGCCAGAGCGAACCAGAATCCGAACTCGCGGAAGTAGTTGGGATGCCGCGACCAGCCCCACAACCCGCGGTCCATCACCTCACCCGGGCGCCGGTCGCGGACGAATCGGTGCATCTGCACGTCGGCGACGAACTCGACTGCCACCGCCGCCATCCCGACGACGAATGCGACCACGCTGAGCCACACCAGCCCGCGACCGGGTGTGGTGACCGCGACGTAGACCGGCACCATCCCGAGGAACACCTGAAGCGTCGGGATCAGGTAAATCGCGCCGAGGTCGGCGAGAAACTCCCACCGGCCGGCCCGCGACCGGAACATCGGGTAGCGCCAATCCTCGTGGTGCAGCCCGGGAAACGCGTATATCCAGTTGCCGGTCAAGCGCACCGCCCACACCAGCACGAGCACCGCGACCAGCCAGCACCGCAGGGCGTCGCCGTCGCCCTGGCTCCACCAGTAGACCAGCAGCAGCGGCGGGATGACGCTCCAGTAGGCGTCGTAGAAGCTGGAATTGCGGTAGGCGCGGCTGAATCCGAACACCACCAGGGTGGCCAGGACGTCGGCGATCAGCGTGTCGAGCCACAGACGGCCGGTGGCCGGGCCCCACACCAGCCACGCCGCCCCGACACCGACAGCCAGGAGATAGGCCACCGCGACGATCGTCAACGAGCGCGCCTTGCCCACAGCGGTCACCCTAACCGGACCCGGAACGTCGTCGGCCAGTCTTTGCCGGTCAGCAGGAATTCGTCACCGGCGACGTGGGCGATGCCGTTGAGTACCTGGGCGCTGGGCGGGATGCCGCGGGCGCGCAGCCCGGCGGCGTTGACGACGAGGTCCACCGCGCCGCTCTCCGGGTCGATCCGCACGATGTTGTCCGACGGCCACAGGTTGGCCCACACCCGGCCGTCGACGCACTCCAGCTCGTTGAGCCCGTTGAGGGCACGGCCGTCGCGGGTGACGTCGACACCGCCGGTCTCGGCGAAGCCGGCGGCATCGTGGAACGTCAGCCGGTTGCTTCCGTCGCTGCGGATCAACCGCTCGCCGTCGTAACAGAGCCCCCATCCCTCCCCGGACAACGGGACCTCCCGCACCGGGGTCAGGTCGGCCTTGTCCCATTCGACGGCCACGCCGTCGCGGTAGGTCAGCTGCCAGATCCGGTCCCCGACCACGGTGATGCCCTCCCCGAAGTAGTCGCCCGGGATGTCGACCGCGCGGGTCACCTCACCGGTGTCGGGGTCGAGGGTGCGCAGCTGCGACTCCCCGGCCAGCCCGGTGCCCTCGTAGAGGACCGGCCCGCTGATCTCGAATCCCTGGGTGAAAGCCTGCGCGTCGTGCGGCATCTCCTCCAGCACGACCGGCTCGACCACCGGCACGGCCGGCTCGGCGTGCGCGACGGGCGAGACGGTGCCGGCCACCACGACCAGGATCATCCCGGCCCACAACTGCGACGCGGTCCTTTGCGAAGAGGGAGTCATATCGCCGTTCTACCGTGCGACGATGGCGGAATGAAAGCGGTCAGCTGTGTGCACGGGACTTTGGAGGTCGTCGACCTGCCCTCCCCACAGCCCGCCGAGGGCCAGCTGGTGCTCGACGTGCTGCGGTGCGGGATCTGCGGATCGGACCTGCACGCCAAGGATCACGCCGACGAACTCACCGAGGTGATGGCCGAGGGCGGCTATCACGACTTCGCGCGCAGCGACACCCCGGTGGTGATGGGCCACGAGTTCTGCGGGGTGGTCGCCGAGCGGGGCCGCAAGGCGGGCAAGGAGTTCTCCCCGGGTACGACGGTGGTGTCGTTTCCGCTGGTGCGCGCCGACGGCGGCGTGCATCTGACCGGTCTGTCGCCGAAGGCTCCCGGCGGCTACGCAGAGCAGGTGCTCGCCGAGGCGGCGCTGACGTTCGTGGTGCCCAACGGCCTCGACTCCGCGGTCGCCGCCCTTACCGAGCCGATGGCGGTGGCCTACCACGCGGTGCGCCGCAGTGACGTCACCGCCAAGGACGTCGCGATCGTGCTGGGCTGCGGACCGGTGGGGCTGGCGGTGATCTGCCACCTGAAGGCGCGCGGCGTGCACACCATCGTCGCCAGTGACTTCTCCCCGGGCCGACGCGCGCTGGCTACCCGGTGCGGCGCCGACGTCGTCGTCGACCCGGCCGAGGAGTCCCCGTACGACGCGGTGCCGGCCAAACAGCGCGGCCTGACCGAACTGCCCGCGCTCTACGAACTCGGTGTCGGCTCGATGGAGAAGCTGCGCAGGATCCCCGGCTGGGCGCACGTGTACCGCGTCGCCGACCGGCTGGGCGGGACAGCGCCGAAGCGGCCGGTGATCTTCGAGTGCGTCGGGGTGCCCGGCATGATCGACGGGGTGATCGGCGCCGCGCCGCTGGCCTCGCGGGTGGTGGTGGTCGGCGTCTGCATGGGTGACGACAAGCTGCGCCCCGCGATGGCGATCGGCAAGGAGATCGACCTGCGGTTCGTGTTCGGTTACACGCCCATCGAATTCCGGGACACCCTGCACATGCTCGCCGACGGCAAGCTCGATGCGACGCCGCTGGTGACCGGGACGGTCGGACTCGGCGGCGTGGCCGCGGCGTTCAACGCGCTGGCCGACCCGGAGGCGCACGCGAAGATCCTGATCGATCCGAGCAGTCCGGCGATCAGTCCCTAGAGATCCAGCGGCGCGTTCGCCGAGTCGAGGTGCTCCACGGTCGTGAACACCAGCTCGTCATCCCCGACGTTCTCGATGTCGTGCAGCAGGTACTCGCCTTCGGCGAACATGAAATGCCGTGTCTCGCCGGCGTTGTAGGACACGTCGCGCGTCGTGCCGTCCGACGTGTGTTGCCTGCTGCGGCCGGCGTTGACCGCGGTCCAGAAGTAGTCCAGCACGTGGCGGTGGGCGTGCCAGCGCTGCCCCGGAGCCAGCCGGATCTCCCACACCCGTACCCGCTCGTTCTCGCTGAGCAGCCGGGAGCCGACATGCCCGTCGTGCGAGTGGGTCTCGAACTCGGCGCGCAGTTCCTCGGTCCAGCCCTCGAAATCGGTGCCGATCAGGGTGCCCGCCAGCGGGGCGTCGGTCAGATGGTCGTGTGTGCTTGTCATCGTGTGCCTTTCGGTTCTAGTGGCCCGGCCCGTACAGGCCGAACCGGTTGTCGGGGTGGCCGGGTACCCAGGTGCCGGTGACCTGGGACCGCGTGCCCATTTCCTTGACCCGGCGCAGCAACCGCTGCGCGAGCTCGAGTTGGCCGGGTTCCCACTTGGCGAGAGCCTCGGCGATATCGGCACTGTCGGCCAGGGCGTCGTGCAACGCCCACGCGTTCGCGGCCGCCTTCGCGGTGCCGGCCGCGGCATGCGGCCGGGCCGCGCTGGCGGCGTCGCCGACGAGTGCGACTCGCCCCAGCGCCATCTGACGGGCGCCGACGTCGTACACCGCCTGCAGGTAGGGCTGCTCGGTGCGTACCACCACCTCGGCTGCCGCCGGAGCCAGCACTTCGGCTGCCACCGAGCGCATCTCGTCGACGAAGCGGTCTTGCACCTGTCCCGGGTGCAGCGAGACACCCGCGATGAAGCCACGCTTGTCGGTCATCAACTCGTCGAGCTCGTACCCTTGCGCGACGTTGCGGTACCACACGTAGTTCAACAGCCGCTCGCCTGGGCGGAGCCCGCCGTCGGGAGACGGTATCGGATAGACGTTGATGTGGGTCTGGGGCCCCAGGCTGTAGCTGATCGAATCCTTGAGCAACTCGAACGTTTCGGGGGACACCTGACCTTCGGGCACGGTGCCGCGCCAGCCCACGTAGCCCGAGTACTCCAGCCGGGACTCCGGCGAGATGCGGCGCCGGCTCGGCGAGGTGATGCCGTCGGCGAACACCACGAGTTCGGCGCGCTCCCGCCGTCCGGAGGTGAATCTCACGTCCACGCCGTCGGCGTCCTGGTCGAAGCCGGCGGCGTACTCGCCCAGGTTGTAGGCGTCGGGGCCGAAGTCCGCCAGCAGCGCGCGGTAGAAGGTGCCCCAGGAGGTATAGCTCCACGGTGCCGCCTCGCGATGGATCACCGAGTTGTCGTCACCCAGATACTGCACGAAATGCGTTGATGTACTCACGGTCTCGGGATGCTGCTGGCTGCACTCGACGAACCAGCGCAGCGTGTCCGGTTGCAGCACGATCCCACCGCCGCGGCCGTCGAGGTTGCTGGGGGTGCGTTCGAAGACCGCGACGTCGAAGCCGAGGCGCCGCAGCAGCAGCGCGGTGGTCAGACCGCCGATGGAACCACCGACGACGATCGCCCGGTGGCCGCTCCAATCAATCATGTCGTTCTCCTGTGGTCAGCCCGAGGAAGGCCCGGGCGTTGGATTCCAACGCGGCGTCGTCGATGTCCGCCGCGTGCGGTAGCGCCAGGGGCCTGTCGGTGCCCATGTCGAACGGATAGTCGCTGCCGCACATCAGGTGTGACGGATCAGCTTGTGCAGCAAGCAGTCCGAGGGAGGGCACGTCATGGGTCAGCGTGTCGAACCACAGGTCGGTGAACGCGTCGCGGGGAGCCCGTGAGCCTGCCGACCGGACGTCGGCCCGCTGCTGCCACCCGTGCTGCCAGCGTCCGACCAGGGCAGGTGAACAGCCGCCGCCGTGCACCAGGCAGACGCGCAGACCGTCGATCTCGTCGAGCACTCCGCCGAGGGTCAGGGCCGCAGCGGCGGTGGCGGTCTCGACCGGGTTTCCGATGAGGTTGGCCAGGTAGTAGGAGGACCATTCCTGCCGCGCGAGCTGCATCGGGTGTACCAGCACGGCCAGCCCGTACTCGGCGGCCGCCACGAGGATGTCCCGCATCGGGGCCGCGTCGAACGAGGTGGCGCCCAGCAGTGGAGGCACCGCGATGCCCGGTGTGATGCCCGAGGAAGCCAGCGCCGCAATCTGTTTACGCGCCGACTCGGGCGGGTGCAGTGACACCAGGCCGAGGCCGAGCAGGCGTCCGCCGCTGTCGCGGCACACCCTCTCCAGCTCCTGGTTGTAGGCGCCGACGAACGCGTCGACCTCGGCGTGGTCGACGACCGGAAACGCGAACGGCGGCGCGGACAACACACGAGCACCCAGACCCGCGGCGTCCGTGTCGGCGAGGACGCGCCCGATGTCGCTCATCGCGTCGGTTTCGATCGACAGCGGCAGCTCGCCCAGGTGCAGCTGCCCGCCGCGGTCTCCGAGCGGGGGCACCGGAGAGCCGGGAGCAAGGCCGAACAGGTCCCGCGGCAGCCAGTGGGCGTGGACGTCGATAGGGCCGGACCGGACGCTCATACCGCGGCGACCTTGGACTCGAGAGCTTCGAAGCGAGCCAGGATCTCGGCCTGCAGCACGGCCACGGCCGGATCGGACGCGCGACGCGGCCGCGGCAGATCGACATCGATGATCTCGTGGATGCGGCCACCGGGTTCGAGCACGACGATGCGGTCGGACAGCTGCACGGCCTCGGTCACGTCGTGGGTGACGAACATGACGGTGCGCCGCGACTCCAGCCAGATGCGCTCCAGGTGCTCGCGCAGCGTGCGCGAGGTCATCGCGTCGAGGTGGCTGAACGGTTCGTCCATCAGCAGCACGTCGGGTTCGACGGCGAACGCGCGGGCGATACCGATGCGCTGCTGCTGCCCACCGGACAGCTGGGCCGGGAAGCGGTCGGCGCAGTGTCCGAGCCCGACGAGGTCGAGGTAGTGGCGGGCTCGCTCCTGCCAGCCGGCCCGCTCATGCTGGACGAAGGCCAGGTTGGCCATCACCGTGCGCCACGGCAGCAGGCGCGGATCCTGGAACACGTAGCCCACCCGGGCATCTCGGGATCCGGCACGGAGCCGGACCTGTCCGGCAGTGTGGGTCTCGATGCCGGACACGATGTTGAGCAGCGTGGTCTTGCCGCTGCCGGAGGGGCCGACGACAGAGACGAAGGTCTCGCCCGAGATGGTGAGGTCGACGCCGTCGATGACGCGCGTGACCGCACCGCGGCGGTCCGTGAACTCCTTGACGAGACCCTGAATTTCGATGGAAGCCATGATTTCTCGCTTTCTAGACGGTGCGCCAGCGGGTGGCGAAGCGCTCGATGGGGCCCAGGATCAGCAGGTCGGCGACGACCAGCAGCAGGATGAACACCAGCACCCAGGCGAGGAAGCCGTCGAGCTGGTTGGCGTCGTACCAGTAGCGGGCCCGCCAGCCGACGCCCGAGGTGGCACCGAACCACTCGGCCAGCAGGAGCCCGTTCCAGGCGCTCATGATCGCGAATCGCACTGCGGCGATGGTTGATCCGGCGACGGCGGGAACGACGATCTCGCGCAGGACGCGGCGATGCGGCACCCCGAACGAGCGGGCCATCAGCACCAGGTCGGCGGGCACCGCCCGGGTGGCCTTGGCGATGTTGACGACGACGAACGGCAGCCCGGACAGGAACACCGTGACCACCGGGGTCAGCCAGCCGAAACCGAACCACATCGTGGTCAGCAACGCCCAGATGACGGCGGGGATCGCCAGTGCCGCGGCGGTCAGGTCGGACAGCGCCAGATCGGCCACGCGAGACAGCCCCATCATCACGCCGAGGGCGGCGCCGACGACGAGTGCGAGCGCGAGGCCCAGTGCGAACCGGTTCATGCTCAGCGCCAGGTTGTGCCACAGCTCACCGGCTGCCGCTTCGCTGCCGAGCCGGGCAACGCTGTCGCCGATCGACGGCACCCGGTTGCCGACGGCGACGGCGAGCTGCCAGGCCGCCAGGATGCTGAGCACCGCGGCGACGACGGCCGTGGCAGAGCCGGCCTGCCCGCGCAGCTGACGCTGCCAGGTCTGGGTCTGGGTGGTCATGCGATTTCCTTCCGCCAGGCGAAGAACCGGTTCTCCAGGTGGGCCAGGCCCCGTTCGATCAGCACCATCGCGACGATGAACAGCCCGGTCCAGGCGAGCATGTCGGCGACCTGGAACTCCTGGTAGGCCTTGCGGATCATGAACCCGACGCCGGAGCTGGCGCCGAACACCTCGGTGAGCGCCTCGACCTTCCACGCCATCGCGAAGCCGTACCGCACACCGGCGAACACGAACGTCGTCAGCGCGGGCAGATACAGGTGTCGCAGCACGTCGGACCGGCTGCGCTCGAAGGCCCGGCACATCGAGAGCAGGTTGCCGTCCACCGAGCGCACCCCCTCTGCGACGTTCATCGCGATGAACGGAAGCGCCACCAGCGCCGACACCACGATCGGGCCGCCGGCGCCGACCCCGAAGATCAGCAGCCCGAATACCGCGTATGTCAGCCCGGGCATGTTGCCGAGCACGAAGAGCGGAAGCGAGAAGTACGAGGTCATGAATCGTGAACGGCCCATGAGGAATCCGATGACGAGCCCACCGGCCATCGCGATCGCGAATCCGGCGGCGATCTTGGCGATGCTGGTCGCGAAGTTGGTGACCGCCTCGCCCGAGACGACGATCGCGACGACTTGTTCGCCGACCACGGACGGCCGCGGCAGGATCGGGTCGTCGACCCAGGCGGCCAGCGCCGCCCATGTGCCAAGGGCCAGCAGGAGCGCCAGACCGGAGACGAGCCAGCGCCGGTGGGCAAGGGCAGGACGCGGCGGTCGGGGCCGGCCAGGCGGCGCCGGTTCGGGCCGGGTGTCCGGCGGGGCGACGGTCTGGGTCACTTCTGGACTCCTTCGGTCGGCAGGAACTGCGGGTCGGTGACCTCGTCTCCGATGACATCGGTGGCGCGCATCAGGTCGAAGATGGAGCTCTCGTCCTGCGCCCACTGTGGATCGAATCGCACCTCTTCGGTGACCCAGTCATGCTCGGCCACATACGCTTTCATGAATTCGACGTCCTCAGCAGTGGCGACCGCGAAATGCTGGGGATAGCGCTCGATCATCTCGTCGCGGTGTTGTTGCCATTCGGACAGGCCGCGGTCCCACAGATCGAGGAAGGCCGACACCTCTGCGGGGTGGTCGTCGACCCAGTCCTTGCGGGCGACGAAGACGTTCCCCATCGGGCCGTCGTGGCCCGGAGCGACGAGTTCGGCGAACAGGTCGGCTGAGGACTTGCCGTCATACAGCGGCCGCACCGACCCGTCCCGCAGTTCGCGCGCCGAGAGGTCCGGATAGCAGATGCAGGCGTCGATCTCACCACGCGCCAGCAGGTTCGACAGGTTCTGGATGTCGGCGACCACCACGTCGAAGTCGCCGTCGACGACGGTCAGGTCGTGCATACGCTTGACCAAGGCACTCCACACCAGCGTGCCGGACACGGTGGTGAACACCCCGAGGCGACTGCCCTTCAGGTCGGCGAGGGACTGTGCCGGATCGTCGGCACGGACCAGGATGCGGCTGCGCTCGGCGTTGTACTTGCCGATGATCACGGTCTCGCGCTGCGTCTGCTCCTCCAGGCCGGGCACCTCGAAGGACGCGGTGGAGATGATGTCGGCGTGGCCACCGGCGAAGAGGCCGAATTCGTCCCAGGTGGCGCTCGTCTCGATCGTGTAGCCGGTGTCGCGCTGCCACTCGTCGACGATGCCGGTGTCGTGCATGTAGTCCCAGATCGGATCGGGCGCGAAGGTGAACCGGATGACTCCGTCGCGGGCGGACCGGGACGACGCGGGCCCGCCCAGGCCCGCCGAGCAGGCCGTGGTGACGGTGAGCAGGGCAGCGAGGAGGATGCCGAGGGCGACTCCGCCCATTCGTCGGCCCCGTCTCGCACCGATGCGAAGCGAAAGATCCATCCGTCGACCTCCTGGTTCTGTGATGGCGATCACGACTCCTACGATGCGGGTTCGGGATTACACCCAGCAATGTCTGAGCGCACACACTTATGCTCATGAACATGTCCACGCGCACACAAGATGGGTCGGATCCCTTCGAGCACTGGCTGAGCGCGCTCGCGGAGATCGGCGAAGCCGTGGGTGGCGACGAGCCCGTCGCCGAGGTGCTCGGCCGCGTGGCCCGCACCGCGTGCACGCTGCTCGGTTACGACTTCTGCGCGGTCTTCCTCCCTGATGACGACGGTCGGGCGCTCACGATCGAAGGCTCGTATGGCCTCTCCACCGACTACATCGCCCAGGTCAACGCGAATCGTCCGATTCTGGTGGATGCCCGGGGCGACCACGAGGCGCCGACCAGCCTCGCCTACCGCAGCGGAGAGGTGGTCACTCTCGAGGACATCGAGCTGGTGCCGGATTTCACCTGGGGTGGCGTCGCCCAGGAGCAGGGCTACCGCGCGCTGATCTCGGTTCCGCTGCGGCGGTCCGGGACCGTGGTCGGTGCCCTCAACGGCTACCGCGCCGCACCCCATCGCTTCGACCGCGCCGAAGTCACCCTGGTGACCACACTCGCCACGCAGGTCGCGATCGCGCTGGGCACGGCACAGCTGCGCGCGAAGGAACAGGCGACGATTCGTGAACTCCGTCGCGCCGAGGAGATCCACACGCTGCTGACAGCCACCGCTCTGCGCGGCGAAGGCGTGTCCGGCGTGGCCACCGCGTTGTCGGAGCTCCTCGACCGCGGCGTGCTGATCGAGGACCTCTACGACGAGCCACTCGCCGACGTGAACGGGTCGGCGCTCGATCCACGCGGTGATGACCACGTCGTCGCCGAGGTGAACCTCGACGGCGACACGGTGGCGCGAATCCACGTGGCCGCGGCTGATTTTGAGCTGTCCGGGCTCGACATGCGCGCCGTCGAGCACGCCACGGTCGTCACCGCGCTCGAGCTGTTGCGGGCACGCACCGCAGCCGAGGTCGAGCAGCGGATCCGAGGGTCGTTGGTCGCCGACCTGCTCGGCGCCGACGAGGCCGGCATACCGGCGTTGCTCGACCGCGCCCGGCGCCTGGGCTGGGATCTGTCCGGTGCCCAGAGCCTGATCGCACTGCGCCCGGCCGATGAACGCACTCTGGCGGCGGCAGACCGTTTCGTCACCGGTGTGACACCGCGCCCGTTGGTGGCTCTGCATCGCGGCGACCTCGTCTTGGTCTGGCCCGCCGGCGCGGAGGTTCCGGTGCAGACCGCCGGCAGGCTGCTCGAATTCCTGCGCTCGGCAAGGATTCCCGAGACTCCGACCGCCGCGGTGTCACGTCAGGTCGCCGCGCGGGAACTGCCCGGCTGCTTCCGCACCGTCCGCGGCGCCCTCGATCTTGCCGGGGAGCGCGGCGCCCCGGCGGTGATCGACCTCGACGAACCGACCATCGACCACCTGTTGCTGCAACTCGACGACCCAGGCCGGCTGCGCGAGTTCGCGACCGCGGTGCTCGGTCGCGCGGCGGACTACGACCGCGCCCGGTCCACGGAGTTGTTGCGCACCGCCCGCGTGCTTCTCACACACGGCCTGGACAGACGTGCGGCAGCGCAGGCGCTGCATCTGCACCCGAACACCGTCGCCCAGCGAGTCCGCAGGCTGGAGGAATTGACCGGGCTGAGTCTGGCCCGGCCCGCCGATCTGCTGCAGCTCACCGCTGCCCTCACGGTCGCCCGGATCGCCTCGCTGGGCTAGCTGGAACCGGCAACGCTGGCCGCATCGATGGCCCGGTAGATGCGCTGTTCACTGACCGGCCGGGCGGTGCCGAGCTGCTGCGCCCACAGGCTCACCCGCAGCTCCTCGATCATGCGGGCGATGTCGCGCACATCGGCCGCCGCCGCGCGCGCGGGCGACAACGCCTGCCGCAGTGCGTCGTACTCAGCCTGCACCGCAGCGACGCGACCCATCCGCTCCCGGTCCGCGGCGGGAGCGGATGGCAGGCGCTCCAGCCGGCGACCGATGGCGGTCAGGTAGCGGGCCAGGTCCCCGAGTCGCGCGGCGCCGGTCGCCGCGACGAATCCCGGTGGCACCAGAGCGGCCAGCTGCGCGCGGATGTCGGCGACGGCGTCGGCCTGCATCGGCGTCGGCTTCGACGGCAGCACGACCTCGACCTCGCGCAGCGCCGAGAGCACCCGCTCCACCCGCCGCACCACATCGGCGGTGGTTTGCGCGAGGTTGGCGGTCAGCCGTTTTCGTGCAGCGGCGAATTCTTCTCTGGTCCACACCGGTACGGGCACGATGATCTGCGCGGCCGCTGCGGCACAGTCGTCGATGAGCGCCGACAGGGAGCCGTCCGGGTTGGCGCCCAGCATCAGCCGGGCGCGGGTGTCCAGGCCGCGCTCGACGTTCTTGGCCACCGACGGGCCGGCGAGCAGCAAGAGCCGCCGGCTGCCGTGCGGCATCGCGGCATCCTGTTCGGCCTTCGTGGCGAAGACCCGGATGTCCACCGCGGCGCCGGTATCCACCAGCGCGGGGTAACCACGCACCAGATGCCCTGAAGCACCTAGGTTCTCGACGACCCGCGGCAGTTCGGCGAGATCCTGCGGCCAGTCCCGCAGCCCGGTGCGCTCCAGCCCGGCGGCGACGGTGGCCGCGACGGCCTGGCGGGTGGGGGCGGCGAGCTCGCGGCGCAGTTCCGCGAGGTCCTTGCCGCGGGACACCACGGCGCCCTGGGCGTCCTCGACGGCGAACGTGACCCGCAGATGCGGCGGCACCTTTTCCAGGTCGAACGCGTCGATCGGCACGAGAATGCCGGTGCGGCGCCGCAATTCGCGCTGCACCGCATCGAGCAGCGGCCCGCTGTCGGGGCCGATCGACGCGAGCAGCGCCTTGGCGGTGTCCGGCGCGGGGACGAAGTTGCGGCGCAGGTCCTTGGGCAGCGATTTGATCAGAGCTGTGAGCAATTCCTCGCGCAGCGCGGGTACCTGCCAGGCGAAGTCATCGCCGCCGAGCCGCGCGAGCACGTCGACCGGGACATGCACGGTGACGCCGTCGTCGGCTGCACCCGGCTCGTACCGGTAGGTCAACGGAAGCGACAGGTCCCCGGCCTGCCAGGCGTCGGGCTGCTCGGCGCCGGCCTCGTTGCGCAGCAGGTCATCCCGGGTCATGGTGAGCAGATCCGGCGTGCGGTGCCGCTGCTTGCGCCACCACCCGTCGAAGTGCCGCGCCGACACCACGTCGGCGGGCACGCGGGCGTCGTAGAACGCGAAGATCTCGTCGTCGCCGGCCAGCAGGTCGCGGCGGCGGGCACGGTCCTCCAGCGCGGCGAGCTCCTCACGCAGCCTGGCGTTGTCGCGGAAGAAGTGGTGCTTGGTCTGCCAGTCACCCTCGACCAGCGCGTGCCGGATGAACAGTTCGCGCGCAACCTCGGGATCGACCTGCGCATAGCCGACCCGGCGGCGCGCCACCAGCGGCTGGCCGTAGAGGGTGACCCGCTCGTAGGCCATCACCGCACCCCGCTCGGCGTCCCAGTGCGGCTCACTGTAGCTGCGCTGCACCAGATGTCCGGCCACCCGCTCGACCGCTTCCGGCTCGATACGCGCCGCGGTCCTGCCGAACAACCTGCTCGTCTCGACCAGGTCGGCGACCACGACCCAGCGCGGCGGGCGCTTGCTGAGCACCGAACCGGGGGCGAGCACGAACCGGGCGTTGCGGGCACCCTGGTAGGTGCGCCCGTCGGTGTCACGCATCCCGATGTGCGAGAGCAGGCCTGCGGTCAGCGCGGCGTGCACCCGCGCGGGGTCGGCAGGCTCGTCGCTGGCGTCACCCTCCCGGATGCCGATGTCACGGCAGATCCCGCGCAGCTGACCGACCAGGTCCTGCCATTCCCGGATCCGCAGGTAGTGCAGGAACTCGTCGCGGCACATCCGGCGAAAGGAGCTGCCGGAGCGTCCTTTTCGCTGATCGCTCAGGTAGCGCCACAGATTCAGGTACGAGATGAAATCCGAATGCTGATCGGCGAAACGGGCATGTTTCTGCCGGGCCGCCTCCTCCTTGTCGACGGGCCGCTCCCGCGGGTCCGGGATCGACAGCGCCGCGGCCAGCACCAGCATCTCGCGCACACAGCCCTCGGCGTCGGCCTGCAGGATCATCCGGCCCAGACGCGGGTCGACCGGGATCTGGGCCAGCCGGCGTCCGATGTCGGTGAGGTGGGCCTGCTGATCGAACGCGCCGAGTTCCTGCAACAGTGCGACGCCGTCGCGGATGCTGCGAGCCTCGGGCGGGTCGAGAAACCCGAAGCCCTCGACGTCGCCGAAGCCGAGCGCCGCCATCTGCAGGATTACCGCGGCCAGATTGGTGCGCAGGATCTCCGGATCGGTGTAGCGGGGCCGGGATTCGAAGTCCTCCTCGCTGTACAGCCGGATGCAGACCCCCGGCGCGGTGCGACCGGAGCGCCCGGCGCGCTGGGCCGCCGACGCCTGCGAGATCGGCTCGATGGGCAGCCGCTGCACCTTGGTCCGACGGCTGTACCGCGAGATCCGCGCGGTTCCGGGATCGACCACGTAGCGGATGCCTGGCACCGTCAACGATGTCTCGGCGACATTGGTGGCCAACACGATTCGCCGCGCGGTCCGGCCGGGTGCAAACACCTTCTGCTGCTCGGCCGTGGGTAGCCTTGCGTACAGCGGCAGCACCTCCGTGTGGCCCGGGTCGGTCACGGCCCGCAGAGCCTCTGCGGTGTCTCGGATCTCACGCTCACCGGACAGGAACACCAGCACGTCACCGGGCGGCTCGGCCTCCAGCTCGGCGACGGCGTCGATGATCGCCTCGGTCGGGTCGCGCAACTCGGTGCGCACCACCTCGTGGTCAGGATCGTCGGGATCCTCGGAATCGTCCGCAGTGACCGGGACTTCCAGTGGCCGGTAACGGATCTCGACGGGATAGGTGCGTCCCGAGACCTCCACGATCGGCGCATCGCCGAAGAACTGCGCGAAGCGCTGCGGCTCGATCGTCGCCGAGGTCACGATCACCTTCAGGTCCGGCCGCCGGGGCAGCAACTGTCGAAGGTAGCCGAGCAGGAAGTCGATGTTGAGGCTGCGCTCGTGTGCTTCGTCGATGATCAGCGTGTCGTAGCGCAGCAGCCTGCGGTCCCGTTGCACCTCGGCGAGCAGGATCCCGTCGGTCATCAGTTTGACCAGGGTCCGGTCCGAGGCCTGGTCGGTGAACCGCACCGTGTAGCCGACCGCGTCCCCGAGCGGGGTGTCGAGTTCCTCGGCGATGCGGGCCGCGACCGTGCGCGCGGCGAGCCGGCGCGGCTGGGTGTGGCCGATGGTGCCGCGGATCCCGCGGCCGAGCTCGAGGCAGATCTTGGGCAGCTGGGTGGTCTTGCCGGAGCCGGTCTCGCCGGCGACGATCACCACCTGGTTGGCCGCGATCGCCGCGGCGATCTCGTCGCGACGCTCGCTGACGGGCAGATCCGGGTAGGTGATCTGCGGTACCGCGGCGAGCCGCGAGGCGACCAGGGCCTCCCCGGCGGTGAATTTCTCGGCGAGGCGCTGCAGTTGTTCGGCCGAGGGCTCGCGCAGCTGCCGCAGCCGCCGCTCCAGCCGCGCGGCGTCGCTGATCGTCAGACCGCCGAGGCGGGCACGCAGCGCACGCACGTCGAGTGGGGACGGATCGGGCACTCCGGCAACGATAGGCGTGCGGTCGTCATCCCGGCGCGCGGGTCGCGCGACCAGCGCGGAAAACTCAGCGCGAAGCGGTGTCCGGCGCCCAGTAGGCCAGCATCTCGGCCAACGTCTCGAACGCGGCGGTGTTCACCCCGTAGGTCGCCTCGTAATGCACGCTGAGCGGGAACCCGAGCTCGGCCACACCGTCGATGACGCGCTTGTACAACTCGACCATCATCTTGCGCCGTCCGTCGGGGTCGGTCTCGGACAGCGTCCGGACGAACTCCTGCTCCTTCTCCACGGCCGCGTTGCCCGGGTCCTGGATCAACCAGTTGATCAGGCCGACCCGGCTCTCCACTTTCGGTACGAAACCGAACGACAGCAGGATCTCGGGCCGGTGGTCGGTGGATTCGGCGAACTCCTTGAGGAATCCGACGATCGCATCCGAGTAGAGCAGCTGGGTCATGCCGTAGGTGGCGCCCCGGTCGCACTTGAAGTTGAACCGGCCGTGCTCACCCTCGCGTGTCGGGATAAGGATGACCCCGCGGTTGTCGACCACCTCGTCGAAGATCGACAGCGCGTCGGTCGGGGCCACGCCGGTGCCCTCACCGTCGTTGAGGGTGCGGGGCACTCCCACGAACGCGATGCCTTCGAAACCGCTCTCCCCGAGCAACCTCAGCCGCTTCTGCAGCGCGGACTCGTCCATGAACGCGGTGACCTGGGTGCACAGCCCCTTGATGCCGGGCAGCTCGGGTCGGATCATGTTCCAGAAGTCGAGGACGTCGAGCTTCGGCTTCATCTCGATGGGACGGTCGCCGTCCTCCTCGATCATCCCGGGGATCATGACGTGCCGGATCCGGCCGGCCAGTCCGGCTTCGGCCGAGCAGCGCAACACCTTTTCGGCGTCCTCCATGGCCTGCTCGCGACCCCGGTCCACATTGGGCGGCACGAGCTCTAAAGCGATGGTGTTCAAGCTCACAGCGTTGCTCCACATCTACGACTGTTTCTTCCCCCGGCGGCCCACCGACGTCATCGTCGTGGCCTCGCGTTCCCCCGGCCGACCGGAAAAAATCACCATACCTGGGGCGGCACCGGCGGCCCCAGTGAGCTTTCATGGGTGTAGACCGCTTATGAACATGCTGCAGAGAAACCCCCGCACCCCATCCATCCTCGTCGCAGCGCTGACCCTCCTGGCGGTGCTGACCGCATGCACCGGCATGGAGCCCGCACCGGGCACCACGACGGCGACGACCCCCACCAGCTCCCGCTCCCCGTTCGAGCCGACGACGACCAGTCCGGCGCCGGATCGGACGGGTCCGCTGCTGGCCTACCGGGCCGGCGACGAGCTCGGGATCGTCGACGGCACGACGGTGGCGGCGACGGCGCCCGGCGCGTTCGCCCCGTCCAACGACCTGATCGCCACCGAGGACGACAGGTTCGTGTTCTCCCGCACCACCGACGGACAGGTGGTCACGCTGGAGGTGGCGACGGGCAAGGCGACCACGCGCGACGTCACGGTCGGTCCGTCGCTGGGCACCGCGGGTGCGAGCGTGATCGTGTGGTGGGAGCAGCCGAACAGGTTGATGCGGCTGGATCTCGCCGACCCGGCGTCCCAGCCGGAACTGCAACAGATTGTCGATCTGCCCCCGGTGGCCAGGGTACGGCCGGGTGAGCCGCGGCTGCTGGTGGCCCGGGGCGGCACCGCGATCGTCGCGCGGGTGGAGTCGCCGCCGTCCCGCTTCGGAGGTCCGGACACGTTGTACGCAGTCCGCGGTCCGGGTGCGCCTGCGCCGCTGGGGCAGGCCGACGCGAACAGCCCGGTCACGGTGGCCCGTCTGAGCCCGGACGGGGCGACGCTGGCGTATGCGCTGTACCGCACCACCGACAGCACCTGCGGCACCGCGGCGATCGTCACGTCCGACGCCGACGGCGAGCAGGTGACGTTAGACGTGGCCGGTCCCGCCGCCGACGCCGGCTCCCGGGTCAACAAGCTGTGGTGGCCGGCGAAGGGGGAACCGAAACTCAGCCTGACCACCTGGCAGTGCGGTCAGCCGCAGACCACGCCGCCGCTGGTGTGGCAGGTGACCGGGGACCATATCGCGCAGACCACGCCGCCGACCTCGGCGCTGCAGTCCGCCGAGGTCGCCCCCGGCCAACGCGCGCTGATCCTGCCGCCCAGCGGCGTGCCGGCCAATCCGGTCGGCACGCTGGCCTTGGAGGACAGCTCCCGCCGGTTCTCGATCAAGGACGGCGTCGACGCGATCGCCGTGATCGAGCCCTCTCCGTAGGCTGGATGAGGTGAGTATCGCGCTGCAGAACCGATTCGTCGGCGAGCTTCCGGAGCTGGCGGTGCAGTGGAAGGCCGAGGAAGCCCCCCAACCGCAGCTACTGGCGTTCAACGAGCCCCTGGCCGTCGACCTCGGCCTCGATCCGGAGTGGCTGCGCGGACCCGACGGACTCGGCCTGTTGGTGGGCACCCGCGTCCCGGAGGACGCGACACCGGCCGCCCAGGCCTACGCCGGTCACCAGTTCGGCGGATACCAACCGCGGCTGGGTGACGGGCGCGCGCTGCTGGTCGGCGAGCTCGTCGACACCGCCGGGCAGCTGCGCGACCTGCACCTGAAGGGTTCGGGCCGGACACCGTTCGCGCGGGGCGGTGACGGGTTGGCCGCGGTCGGGCCGATGCTGCGCGAGTACATCGTCAGCGAGGCGATGCACGCGCTGGGCATCCCGACGACACGCGCGCTGGCGGTGGTCGCGACCGGCCGGCCGGTGTACCGCGAGACCGCGCTGCCGGGCGCGGTCCTGGCACGGGTCGCCGCGAGCCACCTGAGGGTCGGCACGTTCCAGTACGCGGCGGCGGTCTCCACGCAGCCGGACCATGCGGATCTGCTGCGCCGTGTCGCCGACCACGCCATCGCGCGGCACCACCCCGCGGCGGCCGACGCGCAACAGCCCTACCTCGCCCTGCTGGAAGCGGTCAGCGCGGTGCAGGCGCGGCTGGTGGCGCAGTGGATGCTGGTCGGATTCATTCACGGCGTGATGAACACCGACAACATGACGATCTCGGGCGAGACCATCGATTACGGACCGTGCGCGTTCATGGAGGCGTTCGACCCGGCGACGGTGTACAGCTCCATCGACAGCTGGGGTCGCTACGCGTACGGCAACCAGCCGTCGATCGCTCTGTGGAACCTCGCGCGGTTCGCCGAGGCGCTGCTGCCGCTGCTCGACGACGACACCGGCACGGCGATCGCGAAGGCCGAGGCGTCGCTGGGCGGATTCCAGGAGCTTTACGAGACAGCGTGGACCGACGGCATGCGGGCCAAGCTCGGGCTGCCCGAGGCCTCAGCCGAAGCGGTACCGGCGCTGGCGCGGGATCTGCTGACTCAGATGCAGCAGAGCCAGGTGGACCACACATCGTTCTACCGCCGGTTGGCGACGGCGGCCCGCGGAGACGCCAAGCCGGTGCGCGGGGAGTTCGTCGATCTCGCCGCGTTCGACGAATGGCTGGCGCGCTGGCGGGCGTTGGGGCCGGATCCCGAGGCGATGGACCGAGTCAATCCGGTGTACATCCCTCGCAACCATCTGGTCGAGGAGGCCTTGACGGCGGCCACCGGCGGCGACCTGCAACCGTTGCACGGGCTGCTCTCGGCCATCAGCGCACCGTTCGACGAGCGTCCCGGCTTGCAGCGCTACGCCGAGCCCGGCGAGAAGGAGTTCAGCTCCTCGTTCCGAACTTTCTGTGGAACGTGAATGCCCCGCGTAGCGTGCCTGCCATGAGCGCCAAGAGGGTCCGCCTCGGACTAGAGGACTTGCTGTTCATCTACGGCGAAACCTCGAGTTCGAAGATGCACGTCGGCGGTCTCCTGCCGTTCACTCCACCCGCCGATGCGCCGCGCGACTACCTGCGCCAGGTGATCCACGACGCCCGCCGGCTGGACGTAATGCCGCCGTGGAACCGCAAGCTGGCCAATCCGCGACTTCAGTTCAGCCCGCTGCACAGCTGGGTCGTCGACGAGGACTTCGACTTCGACTACCACGTGCGGCGCTCGGCGCTGGCCAGCCCGGGTGACGAACGCGAGCTCGGCATCCTGGTGTCCCGGCTGCACAGCAACCATCTCGACCTGACCAGACCGCCGTGGGAGCTGCATGTCATCGAGGGCCTGGAAGGTGGCCGGTTCGCGCTGTACATGAAGATCCACCACGCGCTCGTCGACGGTTACACCGCGATGCGGATGCTGGAACGCAGCCTGTCCACCGACCCGCAGACGCGGGACGCCCGGATGTTCTTCAATGTGCCCACCCCGTCGAGGAGCAGGCAGGGCGGCGACGGAGCCAGTTCCCCGAATCCGTTGACGGCCGCGCTGCGAACGCTCTCCGGGGTCGGTTCGACGGTGACGAGCGGAGTGAGCTCGGCGGTCGATCTGGCGTCGGCGCTGGTGAACACGCAGTTGCGGCGTGACGGCGACTACCGGCACATCTCGGGGTCGGCGTCGGCGCCGCACAGCATCCTCAACGCGAGGATCAGCCGCAACCGGAGGTTCGCCACCCAGCAGTACGACTTCGACCGGCTCAAGAAACTGAGCGCTCTTCACGGGGCGACGATCAACGACGTCGCTCTCACCATCATCGGCGGCGGGCTGCGTAAGTTCCTGTCCGAGCTCGACGAGCTGCCGGACAGGTCGCTGATCGCGTTTCTACCCGTGAACGTGCGGCCCAAGGGCGATGAAGGCGGCGGCAACGCGGTGGGCGCGATGCTCGCCCCCATGGGCACCGACATCGAGGACCCGGTCGAGCGGCTGTCGACGATCACGACGGCCACGCGGGCGGCCAAGACGCAGCTGCAGTCGATGTCGCCGGCCGCGATCATCGCCTACAGCGCAGCGCTGCTGGCCCCGGCCGGCGGACAGATCGCCGGTGCGCTGACCGGGGTGAGACCGCCGTGGCCGTACACGTTCAATCTTTGCGTGTCCAATGTCCCCGGACCGCGGGAGCGCTTGTACTACAACGGTTCCCGGCTGGAAGCCACCTACCCGGTGTCGATTCCGATTCACGGAATGGCGTTGAACATCACGCTGCAGAGCTACGCCGACACGGTGAACCTCGGGTTCGTCGGCTGCCGCGACCGCCTGCCGCGGTTACAACGGCTGGCCGTGTTCACCGGCGAGGCCCTCACCGAACTGGAAGCCGCCTCGGAAGGCTAAGTCCTGCGGCCTATCTCGTGGGCCGCCGCTGCACCCTGCCTCTTGAAAACCAGCACGCCGTCTCAGAAGGGTGGGGGGTCGTTGCCGTAATCGGGTGGCGGGTGCGGCTGTTGGGGTTGTTGCTCGATGAGTCGTTGGGCGGCGTTGTGTTCACGCTCGGCCTTGATGCGGGCAGCCCTGTCCGCGGCGCGGGTGCGTTGGCGTTTGGGCATCTGGACCTCGCGGCCCGACCCGGGTGGGGGTGGGGACATCGGCGGCAGGTGCGCGGTGGTGGTGTTCCAGGTCGGGAAGAACAGCCGACTGCCGGGTGTGGTGGTGTAGGTCTGCCCGGCCGGGGTGGTCCAGATGACGGTGCCATCGGGGAGTTGTTCGTCGCGCCAGCCGTGGGGGCCACCCCAGAAGGTTTTCATCAAGTGGTGAGTTCGACACTTGCAGTGCATGTTCGACGCGTGAGTGGGCCCGTAGGGGTACGGCACGACGTGGTCGATGTCGCAACGCTCGGCGGGAACACCGCATCCCGGGAAGCGGCAGAACACATCGCGGGCGCGGATGAACGCGGCCAGCTTCGCCGAGGGCTGGTAGTGCGGTTCGGGATCGGGGCCAGGCAGCCACAACGGCTTGATCAACGCTCCGGAGCGGATGGCTTCTGCCAACGCCACGACCGGCAGGACCTGAGCCCCCGCAAGCAACGCCACCCCGGAATCCTTGGCGCAGGAATCCTTGGCGCAGCAATCAAGACCGGGCTCAACAGGTTCGGCCCCGGGCCGGCTCTCGGGTTCGGACTCGTCAGGTTCGGACTCGGGCTGGGGACGTTCGGATTCGACCCTGATGTTCTGCTGTTCGCGGTCCTCGGCGGCGATCACCTGCTTTGCGGCATCAACGGCCGCCTTGTCGGCGATCACGTGAATCACCACCGGCGATTTCGCCGGGCCGCTGGCGGTGCAGGCCGAAGATCCGCACCGGCACCGCAGGTGGTCTTCGCCCCGACCGATCGCGCCCATGGCATCGGAGCGCCGCTCGCCGATGGAACGCGGATCCGCGTCACACAAACCGTTGACCAGTCGGGCAATCCGCGCCTGGTACGCCGCGGCGTCCGGCGCCAACAACAACCCCCACAGCGACGTGACCGCGTCGGGGTCCTCATGTGCCCCGATCTGCACATCCCGCTTCTTGAGGGCTTCCTTGGCGCGGCGTACCGCGTCGGGGTCGTGGCGCTCGATCACGGCGTTGATCTTGTTGACCAGTTTCTCGTCCGACAGCGGTCCCCACGTCTGGGCCTTGGCTGCCAGCGCCGCGTCAACCACGGCGATGATGTCGTCGGTGACCAGATGGGTGCGCCAGGTGATCTCCGAAATCAACCGGGCGCTCAGGCGCCCCTGCAGGTACAGGGCCGCCACCTTGGGCAGTCGGTAACGCAGCGCCGTCGCAACACACATCTGAGCCGAGGCGCGCTGCGGGCTGATCGACAAAGCGGCCCCGACCTGGCAGGCGGCGTTCTTCCACGGATCGAAGGCCCACATGCCTCGTTCGTCATCCTCATCGACCGTCAGATTCACCAACTCGGCGATCGCGGCCATCTTGCGCGCCCCGGCCCGGGCTTCCTCACGCGCAGCCTGTTCGATCGCAGCGACCAGAGCCGGCTCATCCAACCCCGCATACAATCTATCGAACATGTGTTCGATTCTACCCGTGGACTGTGACACGCCAGCGCACCAAATGCCGTCAGCCGGCGGCCCCTATCCGCGGCACGGCCGGCGACAGGCAATTGTCGCTTCTGCGCTTGGAGATCTACCGTTTCGGTGTGCTGAACGAAACGCTTGAAGAATCCGGCCTTCTCCCCAACGGACTGACCGTCGAGGCGGCGCGTGCGGAGGCCGCCCGCACGTACGAGCTCGACCGCGCCCACGTGTTCCATTCGTGGTCCGCGCAGGCCGACATCTCCCCGATGACGATCGTGGCCTCTGAGGGCTGCTACGTCTGGGACGGCGACGGCAACAAGCTTCTCGACTTCTCTTCGATGCTGGTGAACACCAACATCGGGCACCAGCACCCCAAGATCGTCGCCGCGATCGCCGAGCAGGCCGCCAAGCTGTGCACGGTCGCACCGCAGCACGCCAACGCCGCCCGCTCCGAAGCCGCACGTCTGATCGCCGAGCGCACCCCCGGCGAGCTGAACAAGATCTTCTTCACCAACGGCGGCGCCGATGCGGTCGAACATGCGGTGCGGATGGCCCGACTGCACACCGGCCGCTACAAGGTGCTGTCCCGCTACCGCTCCTACCACGGTGGCACAGAGACCGCTATCAACCTGACCGGCGACCCCCGGCGCTGGCCCAACGATCACGGCAATGCCGGCGTTGTGCACTTCTTCGGCCCGTTCCTGTACCGGTCGCAGTTCCACGCCACCACCGAAGCCGAAGAGTCCGAACGCGCGCTCAAGCACCTGCACGACACCATCCGGATGGAGGGCCCGAGCACTATCGCGGCAATCATCCTGGAGTCGATCCCCGGCACGGCCGGCATCATGGTGCCCCCGCCCGGCTACATCGCCGGAGTGCGTGAGCTGTGCGACGAATACGGCATCGTGTTCATCGCCGACGAGGTGATGGCAGGTTTCGGCCGTAGCGGAAAGTGGTTCTCCATCAACCACTTCGACGTCACGCCCGACCTGATGACGTTCGCCAAGGGGGTCAACTCCGGTTATGTGCCGCTCGGCGGCGTCGCGATCAACCCTGCGATCGCGGAGACCTTCGCCCACCGTGCGTATCCGGGCGGCCTGACCTATTCCGGGCATCCGCTGGCGACGGCGTCTGCGGTGGCGACGATCAACGCGATGGCCGACGAGGGCATCGTCGAGAACGCGGCACGCATCGGCGCCGAGGTCATCGGGCCCGGCCTGCGCGACATCGCCGCCCGGCACCGGTGTGTGGGCGAGGTGCGCGGCGCCGGCGTGTTCTGGGCGGTCGAACTGGTCGCCGACCAGGACACCCGCGAGCCCCTGGCGCCGTACGGAAGTTCAAGTGCTGCAATGAATTCAGTAATCGGCCGGTGCAAGAAGCTCGGACTGCTGCCGTTCGCGAACTACAACCGCATCCACGTGGTGCCGCCGTGCATCATCACCGACGAACAGGCCCGGGAGGGTCTGGCGATCCTGGACCACGCGCTCGAGGTCGCCGACGAGGAGCCGGGCAACAATTAGTCGAGCTCGCCGCTGATACCGCGCTCCAGTGCGGCGCGGGCCCGCTCGGGAAGCACCAGCAACCCGTCGAGCTCGCGCCGCGCCAAGCGGTAGGCCCGCTCCCGTTCCTGTTGCGTGGCAGCCGAATCCGCCGCCACCCGCAGCAGACGCTGCGCCCGCGCCAGACGTTCCTGCTCCTCTCCGGTGAATCCGGATCGTCTGCGGCGCAACGCCTCCGCCTCGGCGATGTCGAAGGCCGTGACGTATTCCTGCACCGCGGCCAGGTATTCACGCGTCGCGTCGCGGTCGTCGACCAGATCGTCGATGTCAGCGGGCCGCAGGAAGTCGGCGCGCAGCTTCGCCCGGTGGAAGCGCTCGGTGAGAGCGTCCCGCAGATCGGTCATCATCGGACAGTCCAGCAGCCTGGACATGTCGAGCTCGTACTCCAGCCAGCGGGTGTCGGTCCGGTCGTGCTCCTCGATCGCGCGACCTATCGCTCGGCGCTGCGCCGCCGCGGGATCCGGGGGTGGCGGCAGCTCGGCGGATTGACGTCCCCGCAGCGCGGCGACACCCCGGAACGCGGCATACACCGCCCCCAGCAGCGGCACCAGCACGAGCATCAGCTCGAGCAGCCTGATCACCAATCCCATTGAGCCAGCATGCCACCGCGCCGACCCGGGACGGGTGCGGTGGCAGGACGCGGCCGTCAGCGCGACCACAAATTGGGTGGTTTTGATTTCTTGATCCCCGGCAATCTTTCAGACATGCGAAACAAGACCTCAACACCCCGAATGATTGGTTCCTTTCTGTTCGCGGGCGCTGCGGCGACGGCCATCGCAACAGCGCCCCTGACCTTTGCGCAGCCGGCGCCGCCCCCATGCTTCAACCCGGACGGCACACCGTGCGTCGTGAACGGCACGGCAGGCCCCGACGGCGCCGCAGGTGCCATTCCCGGCGGCCCCGCCGGAGCGGCCGGTCCCGGTGGCGCCGCGGGCGCCATTCCCGGTGGCCCCGTAGGCGAAGCCGGTCCCGGTGGAGCCGCGGGCGCCATCCCCGGCGGCCCCGCAGGTGAAGCCGGCCCCGGCGGCGTGAGCGGCAGCACCAACCCCGGCGGCCCGAGCGGCGCAGCCGGGCCTGACGGTGCCACCGGCGCGATTCCGGGCGGCCCGTCCGGCACCGCCGGCCCCGGTGGAGCCACCGGCTGCATCCCGGGCCTCGGTTGTGCCACCATCCCCGCTCCGTGACCGCAGCGACCTGACCGGTAGCTGACACCGTCTCCTGAAAGGGCCGGGCCCGGCATGGGCCCGGCCCTTTCGTACTGTGCAGCTAACGTTGCGCAGGACTCGAGGAGGTAGCCACGGTGGCCGAGGCCAGTTCGACCGGACAGCGTCTGCTGATCAAGAACGTGCGAATCTTCGACGGTCTGTCCGACCGGGTCACCGACGGCCACGTGCTGATCGTGGGACGCACCGTCGCCGCGGTGGAATCCTCGCCGATCGCTGAGACGGACGGCACCGCCGTGATCGACGGCGGCGGGCGCACCCTGATGCCCGGCATGAGCGACGCGCACATCCATCTCGTCGGAATGGCCAACACCCTGCTCGACCTGGCGATGGGATCCCAGACCCAGCTGGCCGCCTCGACACTGGCCGCGGCGAAGGACACGCTGCTGCGCGGGTTCACCACGGTGCGCGACATGGCCGGTGACACCGCAGGCATCAAGAAGGTGATCGACGCCCGGCCCGAGCTCGGTCCCCGCATCTATCCCAGCCAGGCCGCGATCTCGCAGACCGGCGGCCACGGCGACTTCGGCTTCGTCTACCAGACCCCGACGGCGCTGGGCGGCAGCGAATCCCGCGCTGAGGAGATCGGGTTCATGCGGGTCGCCGACGGCGCAGACCGGGTGCTCGCCGCGGTGCGCGAGCAGCTCAAGCTCGGCGCGTCGCAGATCAAGCTGATGGTCGGTGGCGGTGCCGCTTCCCTGTACGACCCGCTGTACACGGTCCAGTTCACGGCTCCCGAGCTCCGCGCCGCGGTGCAGGCCGCCGCGGATTACGGCACCTACGTGGCCACCCACGTCTACAACGTCACGGGGATACGCCGGGCCGTCGAAGCCGGGGTGAAATCCATCGAACACGGACACCTCGCCGACGAACCGACCATCGCGATGCTCGCCGAGCGTGGCGTCTGGCTGTCCACCCAGCCGTTCGCCGAACACGACCACAGCTTCCTCAACCCGGACAGCGCCGAAAAGAACCGCGAGATCTGCGCCGGCACCGATCAGCTGTTCGGCTGGGCCACCAAGCACGGGGTCAAGACCGCATGGGGAACCGATCTGCTGTTCGAACCCGACCGCGACGACCTGCAGAGCGCGATGGCAGTCCGGCTCGGCGAGTACATGACCACCGTCGACGCCCTCAAGATGCTCACCTCCGGCAACGCCGAACTGTTCCGGCTGGCCGGCGACCGCGACCCGTACCGGGCGGCCCGTCTGGGTGAGATCACCGTCGGCGCCTGGGCCGACGTGCTGCTCGTCGACGGAGATCCGACCACGGACCTGCGCCTGCTGGGCAATCCGCGGCAGAATCTGGCCGTCATCGTCAAGGACGGCGTGGTCGTCAAGAACCAGCTGGCTGCCCTACCGTGACGGGCGTGACCCCGAAGGTTCCGGAGACGCTGCTCGAGGGTCGATCCGTGATCGTCACCGGCGCAGCCCGCGGCGTGGGCAGGGGCATCACGTCGGCGCTGCTCGCACGTGGCGCGTCGGTGCTGGCCGTCGATCGCGACGAGCAGACGCTGCACGACACCGTGGCCGAGCTCGGCCCGCGGGTTCGACCGCTGGTCGCCGACCTCCGCGAACCGGACTGCGCGCAGCGCATCATCGGCGCCGCTGTGGACGCGTTCGGCACGGTGCACGGTCTGGTGAACAACGCGATCGCCACCAACGAGCCCAAGCCTTTCCAGGACATCACCCGCGAGGACTACGACCTGGTCTTCGACGTGGGTCCACGCGCGACATTCGAGCTGATGCAGGCGGTGTACCCGGTGCTCGTCGGCAACGGGGGCGGCAGCGTCGTCAACCTCGGGTCCGGGTCGGGCACCCTCGGGAAACCGAAGTTCGGCGCGTACGCCGGAGCCAAGGAAGCGATCCGCGGCATCTCCAAGGCCGCCGCGATGGAGTGGGCCAGAGACGGCATCCGGGTCAATGTGGTGTGCCCGTTCGCCGAATCCGACGGCATCCGGTTGTGGCGGGAGATGGCGCCCGAGGCCTACGAACGCAGCCTGCGCAGCGTGCCGATGGGCCGGCTGGGTGACGTCGGCACCGATATCGGTCCTGTGGTCTGCTTCCTGATCAGCGACGAATCGGCCTATGTCACAGCGCAAACCGTCATGGTCGACGGTGGAACCGCCGGCTTCCGTTGAACTGCGACACGCAGTAGACGCCGAGGACCTCGACCAGCGGGGCGATCCTGACCAGCTCGTGGTGTCCGTCGTGCGAGAAAAACTCGAGCAGATAGCTCTCGCGGCCGGCCGGCACGCCGACCCCCAGCACGGCGCGGTACCCGAGCCGGGCCAGCAACGCCGCCTCGGCCCGATCGGATCCGGGGACGTCCGGTCCCGCGATGAACGTGGTGCCCTCGTGAACGGCGCGGGCCGACGCGGGATACGCGGACAGCGGATAGCAGGACGGTCCCAGATCGGTGATCACCGACAACCCGGACTCTGCCCGCCGAACGCAGTCCACGCAGCGCAGCGTGCGCAGCGCGGCGCCGGGCGCGCATTCCGAGATGGCCCAGGCGGCGACCCCGGTGACCTGCTGGACCTGGACGGCGAGCAGTTCCAACGCCAGGGGCAGCGTCAGACCGGGCTGCTCCGAGAGCATGCGGACGACCGTCCCGGGCAGACTCTCGATCGGCGGTCGCGCCTCGGTGACCCGCCGATTCACCGGGGCCGGCACCGTGGTCATCGTCTCGGCGGTGCTGTAATGCGCCGGGCCCTGACGTTTGGCCTCCATCAGCGCAGCGTCGGCGGCGGCCAGAAGTGCGTTGCCGTCCCGGATCCCGGGACCGGCCGCGGCCGCACCCCAGGACACGGTCACCGCAGACGTCACCGTCGACCGGATGGCCGTCGTCGCGTCCATGGCGAAGACCTGCGCCGAGGCCATGGTGGCGTCGGGCAGCAGCACGCAGAACTCGTCCCCACCCAGCCGGGCGGCCACCGCGCCGTCGATCGTCGTGGTCAGACGCTCCAGTTCCCGGGCCACTCCGCGCAGCAGCCGATCCCCGGCAGGGTGGCCCTCCCTGTCGTTGATGCGCTTGAACCCGTCGAGGTCGCACATGAGCGCCACCGTAATCACTGTGTCCCAGTCGGTTTCGTTCATGCGCCGGTCGATGGCCCGCCGGTTGGCGATGCCGGTCAGCGGATCCTCGAACGCGTACCGCCACACTGTGGTGAGCAACTCTGAGCGGCCGATCGCCACCGCGGTGTGCGCGGCGATCGCCTGCAACAGCCGGGTGTCGTCGAGATCGAAGCGGCGCCCGCCGTCTCCGGTCGCGCTGATCTCGCCCCAGACCGAGTCGCCCACCACGACCGGAACGGCCAGACGATGCTGGTGCGGCGAACGATCCCCCACCTCGATCAGCGTGCGCAACGCCCTGCGGTCGCGTTCCCACCGGCTGATCGACACCGACGCCGCACCCAGCGCCGACGCCCCCTGTTCGGCGACGACCCCGAGCACCTCGTCGAAGTGCTCAGCCCGCGAGACGGCGTCGGAGATTCGCAACAACGCCTTGAGCGCAGGCAGACTGGCGGTCGCGTCAGCGATGCGGGTTGCCGTGTCGACGCCGCCGTCCGTCCCACCCTGCACGAAATCCCCCAATCCGCCGGCCAAAGCGGAGCGCCTGTCATGCTACTCACATCCGGGCGGTGTCGTGGCTGGTGAGGCGAGGTGAGCGACCGGTAGCCTGCCGGGCTGTGCAGCCGATACCCGTCATCGCGTTGACCGGCTACCTCGGCGCCGGCAAGACGACTCTTCTCAACCACGTGTTACGCAGCCCCGATGCGCGAATCGGGGTGATCATCAACGACTTCGGCGAACTGAACGTCGACGCTGGGCTGGTCACCGGACAGGTCGACGAACCCGCATCGATCGCCGGCGGGTGCATCTGCTGCCTGCCCGACGAGGGCGGTCTGGATGCCGCACTGGCCCGTCTGGCCGATCCCAAGCTGCGGCTGGACGCGATCATCGTCGAGGCCAGCGGCCTGGCCGATCCGGTGGCGGTGTCCCGGATCATCCGGTTCAGTGGCGTCGATGGGGTGCGGCCGGGCGGGGTCGTCGACGTCATCGACGCGGCGACGCACTTCGACACCGTCGACCGCGACCCCACTCCCCCGGCGCGCTACGCCGCGGCCACCCTCGTGGTGGTCAACAAGCTCGACCAGATCGCCGGGCACGACCGCGACGCCGCGCTGGAGCGCATCGAGCACCGGGTCCGCGCGCTCAATTCCCACGCCTACGTCGTCGGCGTCACCGCTGGACGGGTCGACCCGGCGCTGCTCTACGACGTCGCCGGGGACGCCGACCACATCGGCCAGCTCACCTTCCGCGAGTTGTGGTCCGTCACCGCGACCGACACCCACCACCACACCCATGCTGATTCGGTGACGGTGACCGCAGCAGGCTGTGTGGATCCCGGGGCGGTCATCGATCTGCTCGAGGAGCCGCCGCCCGGGGTGTACCGGATCAAGGGCACGATCGCAGTGCGTTATCGGGCCTCGACGCGGCGGTACACCGTCAACGTGGTCGGGCCGTCGGTGCACGTCGCGGTCGCTCCACCGAACGCACCGGCCAACAGCCTGGTCGCGATCGGGATGCACCTCGACGCGGACGGAACGCGGGAGCAGATGCGCGCGGCGCTGACGCCGGTGGACGGGGCGGCGCCGGCACACGGTGTGCGACGTCTGCAGCGATACCGCAGGCTCAGCATCTGACTCGGCGATACTGACCCGATGGCGGATCGGAACGTTCTCGGCGCACCGTTGGAACCCTGCGGAACCGAACCCATGACCGGGTTCTACCGCGACGGGTGCTGCAGCACCGGCGACGAGGACCTGGGCCGGCACACCATCTGCGCGGTGGTGACCGCCGAGTTCCTCAGGCACCAGCGTTCGATCGGCAACGATCTGTCCACGCCGATGCCGGCGTACCGGTTCCCCGGGCTGGTGCCCGGCGACCGGTGGTGTGTGACGGCGCTGAACTGGCTGCGCGCGCACACCGACGGGTACGCCTGCCCGGTGGTGCTCGCCTCGACACACGAGCGCACCCTGGACTCGGTGCCGCTGGAGGTACTGCGGCGATACGCCGTCGACGTGCCGGACGATCCGGCCGGTTTATGACCCTTTACCTGCGCATCTGCAGTCAATATGATCTTGACCCATGTCACTGAGCCCGACCGCCCGGACCGCGTCGTCTGTTCTGCTCGCCTGCGGTGCGGCGCTGGTCGAGTCGGCGTGCCAGTTCTCGTTCGGTACCGGCGGGCTCGATTACGACAAGCTGGAGAAGGCGATCACCGACGAGCTCAACAGCAGCTACTCCTCGATCGACCAGCAGGTCTCCGGCGTCGAGTGCCCCGAACAGGAGCCGAGCCCGGGTAAGGGCGACACCTTCGACTGCACCGCCGAGGTCGGCGGACAGACCGTCCGGGTCGCGTCCACCATCACCGACGACGACTACAACGTGGACTTCAGCACCAAAGACACGCTGTACGACTTGCCAAGCACCGCAAGCGCATTGACCGATGAGCTGTCGAACCAGCTGCAGTTCCCCGTCACGGTGGACTGCGGTGAGGGGCTCAAGGCCGTCGAGATCGGAAAGACGTTCGACTGTGTCGCCACCGACCAGCAGGGCGAGGAACGGACCGTGCGGATCACCGCGGAACCGGTCGGCGAGAACGACAGCTGGGAATTGCTGGAGTAAATCGCTCGCACCGCCTGGTTAGCTGTTCTCATGGCTTCGGTTCTGACAGTGAACACGGCGACCTTCCCCCTCGACCTCGGATTCCGCACATCCGGAATCGACAAGCGCCCCAGCGCTGAACCCCTGGCCGTGCGCGCCCCGGGTCCCCGCAGAGGCGGGCTCGGCAGCGGCGTCGTCGGCGACTCGGTATGCGACAGCAAGTACCACGGCGGCGACGACCAGGCGGTGTACGCCTACGCCCGCGAGCACCTCGACCGCTGGGCCGGTGAACTCGGCCGCGATCTCACCAACGGCATGTTCGGGGAGAACCTGACCACTTCCGGCGTCGACCTCACCGCGTGCCTGATCGGCGAACGCTGGGCGGTCGGCGACGACGGCCTGCTGCTGGAGGTCACCAGCCCCCGCACCCCGTGCCAGACCTTCGCCAAGTTCCTCGGCATCCGCGGCTGGATCAAGACCTTCACCGCCGCCGGGATGCCGGGTGCGTATTTCCGGGTCATCGAGCCGGGCACGGTTCGTGCCGGCGATCCCATCGAGGTTGTCCACCGGCCGGACCACACTGTGACGATCGGCACAGTGTTCCGCGCGATCATGGGCGAACGGGAGCTGCTGCCCAGCTTGGCGGCCGCGGACGCGCTGCCGGACAAGATCAAGGCGAAGGTCGCCAAGGCGGGCTGACGGCGCCCCACGTTTCACGTCAGCCACCTCGGGAAGGCTGCACAGATATGGACGACGCGATCGAATTGACCTCAGCTACTCATCTCGCCGTCAATGCCGCCTGGATGGCAGGCGCCGTCGCAGCGGGCTACGGGCTCGGCCTGGCCGTGTCGTGGGTGCTGCTGCGGCTGGGCCGTCACAACGCTGTCATGCGCGAAGTGGCTCAGCTGACCCGGATGCCGCTGCGCGCGACCCTGGTGGTCATCGCGGCCACCGTGGCCGTGCGGCGGATCAGCGACGGGCAGGCGGGCTGGCGCGGCTGGCTGGACCACACGCTGGTGATCGCGCTCATCGCGACCCTGACCTGGGTGGCGGTGAGCCTGGTCCGGGTGGTCGAACGCCAGGTGATCTCCCGCTTCGCCGGCGGTGACGAAGGATTGACCGATGCCGACCGGCATCGCCGCAAGATCAAGACGCAGGTCACCGTGCTGCGGCGGCTCGTCGTCGCCGTCGTTGTCATGCTGGGCGCGGCCGCGGCGCTGATGACGTTCCCGTCGTTCAGTGACATCGGCAAGACGCTGTTCGCGTCGGCCGGGGTGTTGACGGTGGTGGCCGGCCTCGCCGCGCAGACCTCCCTCGGTTCGGTGTTCGCCGGTATCCAGATCGCGTTCTCCGACGCCATCCGTGTCGGCGACATCGTGGTGCTGGAGGACGAGTGGGGCCGCATCGAGGAGATCACACTGACCTACGTCGTGGTGCATCTGTGGGATGAGCGGCGGCTGGTGCTGCCGTGCACATACTTCACCAGCACGCCGTTCCAGAACTGGACCCGGAACGCGACCGAACTGCTCGGCACCGTGGAGCTCGACGTGGACTTCACTGCCCCGTTCGAGGAGATGCGCGCCGAACTCGACCGCATGCTGCACGCGAACGAGAAGTGGGACGGCCGGGTCGGCGTTTTGCAGGTGACCGACGCCGTCGACGGGCTCGTCCGGGTGCGAATACTGGTCAGCGCGCCCAACGCCGGCGCGGTGTTCGACCTGCGCTGCGATATCCGCGAGGGCATGGTCGCCTGGCTGCAGCGCTCCAATCCCGGTGCGCTGCCCCGTCAGCGGCTCGAACACCACACCCAGTCCGGCCGCACGGTCGAGACCGCACCGCATGCCGCATCGCAGGCCGACTCGGGACTGTTCAGCGGCAGCGCGCACGCCGAGCGCCGCGGCCGCGCGTTCGATCACGCCGGCAACCCCCCAGAGAGCGTGCTGGCCGGGGTGCGCCACCACGAATGACGGGTGACAGAACCGGGCGCGCGGTGGCCGCCGCCGTGACCGCCGGACGCAACCTCGGACTCGATGTGCGGCACGGCGCGGTGCTCCACGATGTGTTCTCCGTGGTGGTACACCTGCAACCGGAGCCGGTGGTCGCGCGTGTCCCGGTAGTGCTGACCAGCAGCGCCCGGCCCGAACAGCAGAGCGTGCGCCAGCAGCGCGAACTCGACGTCGCCGCGTGGCTGCACGATCAGGGCGTTCCCGTGGTCCCGCCGTCGCCTCTGGTGCCCCGTCGCCCCGTGCGCCGCGACGGATTCTCGATGACATTCTGGGAGCTGGCCGATCTGGCGCCCGACCATGAGCCGTATCGCGGTGCCGGCATGTCCTACAGCGCGGCGCTGCACGCGGCCCTGGCCGGCTACCCCGGCGAGCTGCCGTTCCTGGGTCCGTTCAACGACGGGTTGCCGGAGATGCTCGAGCATCTCGGGACCGTCGACCTTCTGACCGTGGCCGAGATCGATCGGGCCCGCGACGAATTCGCCGACCTTCGGGAGATGTTGTCTGACCGCGCGGCGTTCGCGGCCGCCTTCGGTGGGATTGCGGTGCAGCCGCTACAAGGAGACGCGCCGTCGCACAACGTGATCCGGACGACGTCGGGCATCCGGTTCTCCGACTTCGAAGACGTCACCAGCGGACCAGTGGAATGGGACCTCGCGCTACTGGAGGCCGACGCCGTCGCCGAATACGACGCCGCGGCACGGCGGCGCGGGATGCGCACCAGCGACCCGCAGGTACGGACGACCATGGACCGCGCGCGCCGGCTGCAGTTCATCGGCTGCCTGACCTTGATTCCCCAGTTACCGGTCCTCGCTCAGGGACTGAGCGAGGTCCTCGCGCAGTGGCGGGCTCAGGTGGGCAGCCCGTAGTCCATCGGCGGGCCGTCGGGTCCGACGGCGCCCTGGTCGGCGATCGCGGTGGCCACCGCGACCCCGTCGTGCACGACGCCGAGCACCACGACGTGGCGCTTGAGGGTGCTGGGCCGGCCGATCTGATGGGTGTCGGCGGTGATGCGGAAGGTGGTGGTCTGCCCGTCGGGGGTGCTCGTCGTCAGCGAGTCCTTCGTCACCGCGATCACCTGGCCGGCGCGGTGGATCTGCTGCGGCGCCGGTGTCGACACCGCAGGTTGCCGCGGCGTGGGCTGCGGCTGCGTCTGCGCCACCGAGGACGTCCACAGCCAGCCCGCCGCGCCCGCGGCGACCATCATCGCCGCCGTGGTGAAACGGTGCGTGACCTGGGGGTCCCGGCTCACCTGCCGGTGCCGTGCGCGGTGCTCGATCGTTGCCATGTCGAGGTGTGGTCTACCCCAACCGCGCATCCTGAAACGGATATGCGAGACCGGTGACCGTTTGCCGGCGGCGGTAGGCCCTACCGCCAGGCGAACACCGGTTGCTCGAGTTGATCGACCGGATCGTGCCGCCCCTCCAGGCACAGCCAGCGCAGCTGCAGCAGCACCGCGCCGGTGGGTGCGTGGATCAGGTCGTTGCCGAGCGGGACCTGCACCACGGGCCGGGGGCTCTCGGGAATGCTGATGAACCTCGGTGAATCCTCACGCAGGAGCTGATGCAGCCCGACGCGATAGGCCGCGACCACCTCGTCGGGGGCAGGGCGCGGATCCAGCCGGCCACCGCCCCAGAGCACGACCGGGGTGATCACGTAGCCGGAGCGGGTCGGGTAGTCGTCGAGCAGTCCCAGCACCGCGGTGTCGGGCAGCCGGACCCCGAGCTCCTCGTCGAGCTCCCGCAGTGCGGCCTGGACGACCGTCTCGCCCGGATCCACCCGCCCACCCGGCAGCGCCCATTGCGCCGAGTGTGAGGAGAGCCGAGATGCCCTGCGGCACAGGAAGAACGCCGCACCGCCGGAGACATCGACCATCCGCCCGTCGAGGTCCTCGGGCATCGGCCTGCCCGCAATCCAGTCCTCGACCGGAGCCGGATCCACCCGGTCCTCGCCGACCAGCGAATCGACGAGCACCACCGCGACGGCGGCGTGCCGCTTCGACGGATCGGTCACGGTCCGGCGGTCGTGCCCGGTCAAACGGTGCAGCACCTGATCGCGCAACCGGTCGTCGTAGGAGATCGTCACGGCTCGAGGGTAAACAGCCGCCGGTCACCAGTGGGGAGCGGCCTGAAACCCACTCCGGCCGTTGATCAGTCGCTGCCGAAGAGCAGCGCCACGTTGTGCCCGCCGAAGCCGAAGGTTCCGCTCAGCGCGCAGCCCAGCGGGGCCCGGCGAGGGGCGCCCGCGACGACGTCGAGATCGATCTCGGGGTCGATGGTCTCCAGATTCAGCGTCGGCGGGATCACCGCGTCGCGCAATGCCTGCACCGTCAGCACCGCCTCCACCGCCCCGGATGCTCCCATCGAATGACCGAGCGCCGCTTTCGGCGCCCACACCGCCGGATGGTGGCTACCGAAAACCTTGCCGAGCGCACGCGCTTCGGACAGGTCTCCGTCCCGCGTCCCCGCGGCGTGGGCGTTGACATGGTCCACCTCGTCGGCCGCGACCCCGCCGAGACGCAGGGCCCGGCTGATCGCGGACGCGGCGAGCTCGCCCTCCGGATCGGGTTCGAAGGCGTCGTGGGCGTCAGCGGTCACGCCGACACCGAGCATCCGCGCCAGCACCCGGGCGTTCCTCGCCCGCGCATGCTCCTCGGATTCGAGCAGCAGCAGCGCGCCGGCCTCGCCGAACACCATGCCGTCGCGCGAGGCGTCGAACGGTTTGCACGCCGCCTCGGGATGCTCGTTGTCGTGCGCGAGCAGCCCCTGGTTGTAGAACGCCGCGATCGGCACCGCCTCGATCCTGGACTCCACACCACCGCAGATCGCCATGTCGGCCTCCCCGAGTGTGATCAGCCGCCACGCCTCGGCCACCGCCGCCGCACCGGACGCGTCGGCGGCCATCGGGGCGATGACCCCGGCTTTGGCCTGGCGGTCCAGGCCTACGGCCGCGGCCGGGGCGTTCGGCATGTGCATCTGCACGGCCAGCGGCGACACGGCCCGCATCCCGCGGGAACGGAAGTCGTCATAGGCCGTGACCAGATCGCGGGTGCTTCCGAACGCATGGCTGATCGAGACGAGCAGGCGGCTGGTGTCGATGTCGGGCGTTCCGGCCTGGTCCCACAACCGGCGGTTGAGCACCAGAGCCATCTTCTGCATGTAGGACAGCCGGCGGATCTCGACCTTGCTCAGCTGGGGGTCGAACTCCTCGGTCAGCTGGCCACCGATCCGGACGGGCAGGTCGAACTCCTCGACGAAGGGCGCGTCGATGGTGCGGACACCGCTTCGGCCGGCGATCAGGCCGTCCCACGTCTGTTCGGCATCGGCGGCCAGGGCCGTGGTGGAGGCGACCGCTGTCACCACCACGCCCGGACGCCCGTCACGTCGGTCAAAGGGACCAGCCATCGTTCGCGTCACCCCCACTTATTCCGGTCGGAGACCTCTCACCTCACTCGAGGTTAAACGCACACGGCCGGCACGGGTGTCCCGTGCCGGCCTGTGGCGTGGAAGCGTCAGCTGATGCCGACCACCTCCTGCGCGATGGCGGCTAGGCGGGTCTGCGCCGCGGACACCACACGCTGGCGGTTCTTGTGGGCTTCCTCGTAGGCCACGATGATGCGGATATCGGCCGGATCGGTGAGGTCCTTCACGGCGTTGGCCGCATCGTTGACGTTGAGTTCGTCGTAGCCGGCGATCGGCAGCTCCTCGGGCTCGAGGATGCCGGTCGCACCGCGCGCGGCGTGGATCAGGTCGGCGGCGTCTTCGGCGCCCTGTTCGCGGGTGATGCGCTCGGCGGCCTGCAGCGCCCCGTCGCGGGCCCCGGCGAGAGCCTTGGCGGCCACATCACCGGTCTGCGAGCCGCGCTCGACCAGGTCGGCGACCGTCGGACGCACCGAACGGATCGCTTCGGCGACACGCTCCGCGCCGCGGGTCGACCACGTGAACGGCAGGTTCGCGAGCTTGACGGCCAACCCGGCCACTGCCTGCAGCGGCGTCCGGCGCAGCGCCGCCGGACCGCCGAGGGCGTCCTCGGCGAGCACGGTCGTCAGCCACTCCACGGTCGCAGAGTGCGCGGTGATCAGGCGTCCGGCCAACTGCTCGACGTCCTGCTCCTTCGCGGCGACGGCGAGCGCCTTGACGTAGCGCGACCGGTCCAGCAGCTGGCCTTCGAGCGCGAGGTCACCGAGCAGCGCCTCGTCGAACGGCTCGGCCTGCTCGGTCAGCGCCTTCACCGCAGCGGCGGCGCGACCCAGGAACGGTCCGATGATGTCCGGGAAACCACCCAGCTCGCGAATCGCCTTCTCGATCGCTTCGGCGCGGATCTTGGCGTTCTCGGCGTTCTGGGTCAGTTCACGCCGCACGGCGTCCGTGCGGGCCTGGGAGACCCTGGTCTCGGCGACCTGGATCTCGGTGTGGGTCAGGTCCAGCACGGTGCGTAGCTGCGCGATCAGTGTGGCCTTGATGGATTCGGTCGATTCGACATTCCTCGTCGGTGCGGCCATGTAGTTGTTCACCCCTTGTCTGAGATTGCATTGCTGCGATTTCTTCAGCGCTGTGGTGCGCTCGCTCCTCCGGTTACCCGACCGGCCGGGGTGTCATCGCGTTCTGCGCCCGATGTGAAAAACCCTGCAATACGTGTGGGTTGGCGCGCTGAACGGGTACACCTGCCCGGCTGGAGACGGCGGTCACCCGGTTTGACCGCCCTCGACGTGGGTAAATACGCCGACGTGATGCCGACGCTGGTGCAACCCCGATTGCCTGAACCCCGTGGTCCGATCTCGCTGTCAGTGCTCGAGCAGTTGGCCGAGCGCGCCCCGCTGCGTTATCTGACCCGCGTCGAGACCTCGCTGGCCGACGCCGACCCCGCCGGGCTGGACCTTCAGCTCGCGCTCTACGTCTGCTATGAGCTGCACTACCGGGGCTTCGCCGGGGTAGACGCCAACTGGGAGTGGAACGCCGGATTGCTGTATTTGCGCGGGCGCCTCGAAGAGCTGTTTCTCGAAGACGTCCGCAGGGGTGTCGGCGAGATCGAGCCCGACGTGTCGGCACTCGAAGAGCTCGACAAGCTCTGCGTGGAGCCCGTGAACGGCAGCGGCCCGTCATACCACCTGCGCGACAAGGGCACCTGGGAGCAGATGCGGGAGTACTTTGCGCATCGCTCGCTGTATCACCTCAAGGAGGGAGATCCGCACGCCTGGGCGATTCCGCGGTTGACCGGCCAGGCCAAGGCCTCGTTCGTCGCCGTCGAATTCGACGAGTTCGGCGCGGGCAAGGGTGCGCGCCTGCACCAGCAGCTGTTCGCCGACCTGATGGCCGCCGCCGGGCTGGACACCACCTACCTCGGCTACCTCGGGGACGTGCCGGCCGAAACGCTGGCCGTGGTGAACCTGATGTCGATGTTCGGCCTGCACCGGCGGCTACGGGGTTGTGCGGTAGGGCATTTCGCCGCCACCGAGGTGACGTCCCCGCCGGGATCGCGCCGCATGGTGCAGGCGCTGCAGCGGTTGGGTGCGCCGCAGGAGTGCTGGGCGTTCTACGCCGAGCACGTCGAAGCCGATGCGGTGCACGAGCAGGTGGTGCGCACCGATGTGGTCGGCGACCTGGTCGCCCGGGAGCCGGAACTCGACCGGGACGTGGTCTTCGGCATCCGCGCCTTCGACCTGGTCGAGAACCGGCTGGCCGATCACCTCATGCAGTGCTGGCGCGGCGGGCGGTCGTCACTGCGCCGCCCCCTGGACTGATTCGCAGGCCTGCTCACCGGCGCGCGCCCGGCGCCGGTGACTGGTGTCGCACAGCGGGTAGGTCTTCGATCTGCGGCATGCGCAGATCGCCACCATGAAGCGATCGGATTCCACGGTGCTTCCGTCGGGAAGCTCGATGCAGACCGGGCCTTCGACCATCACCGGTCCGCCCGGCACGACGCGGACCACCCGCGCCCCGGTCACGGCGCGTCCGCGCGGACGACGACGATGCGCTCCTGCCTGCTGCCGCGCGGCAGCAGGCCGGCCTTCATCAGCCACGGCGCACGCGCCATCATCACCGGACCAAATGGAATAAGTTGCTGCGCAATGACTTCGGCCCGCATACCCTGGGCCCGCAAGTCGCTGAGCGTGCGCTTGACGTTCGAGCATTCCGAATGCACGATCAGCATGGTGCCACCCTCGTTCAGCAGCAGAGGCGCTGCCGCACACAGTGGGTCGAGCACCATCCGGCCGTCGGGGCCGGCATCCCAGGCCCGTGACGGACCGGCCATGGCCGGGATCTCCTCGCCGTCCACGTCGGGAGCCTTCGGGACATACGGCGGATTGGCGAGCACAACGTCATAGGGGCCGAATTCCACCGCGCGTGCCCATGATCCGCGGTGCACGTCGATGTCCACCCCGGCTGCGAGCGCATCTAAGCGGGTGCGTTGCACGGCCTTCGGACAGATGTCGAATGCCGTCACCTCGGCGGCGCCGGAAGCGGCGGCGGCGATGGCGACGACACCGCTGCCGGTACAGAGGTCGGCGACCCGTGCTCCGGGCAACACGCCGGCCGCGACGGCGGCGTCGATCAGCAGCTGCGAATCCTCTTGCGGGGGATAGACCTCGGCTCCGAGTTCCGGTGCCTCGAATTCGGTATATGCGCTCGTCACGGATCTTTGATGCCCAATTCCCGCACGTCCAAACGTTTGTCCTGATCGGCGGTGGGAACCCCACGCACCATGAGCATCTGCGACACCTGCGGCAACGACTACGACAAGGCCTTCACCGTGACGTTCCACGACGGGCGGAACGCGACGTTCGACAGTGTCGAGTGTGCGGCGGCTGCGCTGGCCCCAGAGTGCGGGCACTGCGGTTGCCGCATCCTCGGCCACGGGATCGAGACCGACGAAGGCATCTTCTGCTGCGCCCACTGCGCCCGCAAGGACACCAACGCCGACGTCAACGACCGCTATCCGGTTCCCGCCGGCGGGTGACCCCCGGCCGGGGCGTCAGAGCCGGCCCGCCGCGAATGCCGCGCCCTCGTTGGTCATTCCGTTGACCTGGTAAAGGGCGTGCGCGAAGTTCGGTCCGCCGTCCGGCGCGCCGTCACAGATGGTGTCACCGGGGGCACACAGCTGAATCGTCTTGTCGGCGTACAGCGGCCCCACGGTGATGGCCGGGGCGCCGAACTTCTGCAGGAAAGGAGCCGACGGCGTGCCGAAAAGCACCACGGCAGCGACGCGTTCGGCGACCTCCGGCGGCAACGGGGCCGGAGCCGCCGCGGCGGGCACCGAGTCGGGCACTCGGTCGGAGGTCGCGAAACCCGAGACCACCGCGCCCTGCGAGAAGCCGCCGAGCACCAGGCGGGTGTCGGGACAGTCGACCGACATGGTCTGCAGCCGGTTGCCCGCGTCGCGGATACCGTCGATGACCGTCTGGGCGAACGCGACGCGATCGCCGAAATTTGTTGGCCGCGGGGTAGTTCACCGCGTACACGCCGACAGAGCGGGGGCCGGCCTGGGCCCGCAGCGAATCGACGAACGCCTGGCCGACCCCACCCACGCCCGGCGCTTCACTGGTACCGCGGGCGAACACCACCTCGACATCGGGGCACGCCTGGGCCGCCGCCCCCGGTGACCCCGGCCCTGCGATCGCGGTGAACGCACCCATGACGGCCGCACCGGCGATACCTGCTACTCGACTCATTCTCATGGTGTGGTCAGTACCACCGGCTTCGGCCGGTCAAACGGTGGTCACTGCCCCTGGTGCGGTGTGGGGCTCTGCGGGGACTCCCACTTCGACTCAAGCGCCCGCGTCACCCGGGTGTGCCCGGGCAGCTCCACGTCGAATGTCTGACCGTCGTCGGCCTCCAGCGTGAGCAGCAATCCCTCGTCGGAGGATGCGCCGTTCGGGTCGATGTGCACGACCTTGTACTGGCGGTCCTGCGCGTCGGGGGCATCCGGCAGCGGCAACGAGATGAGGTCTCCTGGCGCGACCGAGTCAAGACGGTCGCCGTCTGGCTGGGCAGTCATAGGACAGACCGTACGCGGCAGGCCCGCGGTTCGATCGCCGGCCAATGGGTATCGCTGCCAGCGAGCGAGAGGAGTACATGGCATGCCGAATGAGCTGCAGGGCCGCAAGGTTGCTTTCCTGGCCACCGACGGGGTGGAGAAGGTGGAGCTGGAACGGCCCCGTGAGGCGGTCCACAATGCCGGTGGCACAGTCGAATTGCTGTCGACCAAGGACGGCGAGATCGATGCGCGCAATCATGATCTGGAACCGGCGGGCACGGTCCCGGTGGATCGCGTCGTCGACGGTGCGCGGGTGGACGAATACGACGCGCTGGTGCTGCCCGGCGGGACGGTCAACGGGGACAAACTACGGCTGAGCGCGGCAGCGGTCGCGTTCGTCGGCGACTTCGTCCGCTCCGGCAAACCGGTGGCGGCGATCTGTCACGGCCCGTGGGCACTCGTCGAAGCCGACGTCGTCCGGGGCCGCACGCTGACGTCGTACCCGAGCCTGCGCACCGACCTGCGCAACGCAGGCGCCACGGTCGTCGACCAGCAGGTGTGCATCGACGGCAACCTGATCACCAGCCGGTCCCCGAAAGATCTCGACGCGTTCTGTCAGGCCATCACCGACCGGTTCGCGAACACACCTGCCCACACCTGAGCCGCGGCGTTAACCTGGAGGTCATTACCCGGCGTCCGACACATGGGGAGTGCCGATGAACCCGATATCCACGGCCTATCGAGGCCTCACCAAGGTCGCCGACGCCACCACCGCCGTGACGGGTGCCGTCGGCGGGGCCGCCGTCAACGGCGTGGTCGGCGGCGTGCAGGGAGCGGCCACCGGCGTCCGTGCCGGCCTGAGTAGCGGCAGTCAGTCCTCCGCCGCCGCGGCGTTGACGCTCGGCGCGATCGGCGCGGCCGGACTGGTCGAATGGCCGGTGCTTCTCACCGTGGGCGGGGCGGCGTTGGTGATACACCAACTGGGCCATCGCACCGAGGAAGCGACGGCCGCCCAACAGGATGGGTCGTCGCCGCCCCGGAAGTCGACCACCCGCAAGGCAACGACCGCGCGGCGCGCCCGCTCTCGGTGACAGGGGCGACCGGCAGAGAACTGGTCGTCCTCGGCACCGCCAGCCAGGTCCCCACCCGGCATCGCCACCACAACGGATACCTGCTGCGCTGGGACGACGAGGGGCTGCTCTTCGATCCCGGTGAGGGAACCCAGCGGCAGATGCTGCTCGCCGGTGTGCCGGTCTCGGCCGTGACCCGGCTGTGCCTGACCCATTTTCACGGCGACCACTGCCTCGGGGTGCCGGGCGTCATCCAGCGGCTGTCGCTGGACGGGGTCACGCGGCCCGTGGAGGCCACCTACCCCGCCTCGGGGCGCGAGTACTTCGCGCGGCTGCGGCAAGCCAGCGCCTTCCACGACGTCACCGACATCCGGGAAAACCCGGTGTCGACCGACGGCGTGATCGCCGCCGGGCCGTTCGGCCGCCTGGAGGCCCGCCGGCTGGACCACCCCGTGGAGGCCATCGGCTACCGACTCGTCGAGGACGACCGGCCGCAGTTCCGGCGGGAGCTGTTGGAGCACTTCGGCATCACCGGACCGGCCGTCGGGGAGCTGCGGCGCGCCGGTGTCCTCGAGACCGGCGCGGGGTCGGTGCGACTGGCCGATGTCACCCGGCTCCGGCGCGGACAGCGCTTCGCCTTCGTGATGGACACCCGGCTGTGTGACGCGGTCTACGCGCTCGCCGACGGCGCTGACCTCCTCGTCATCGAAGCGACCTTCCTGGAGCGCGACGCCGACCTGGCAGCCCGCCACGGCCACCTCACCGTCAGGCAAGCCGCGGGGGTGGCCGCCGACTGCGGCGTGCGGCGTCTGGTGCTCACCCATTTTTCGCAGCGCTACCCCGATACCGACGAGCACCGGCACGAGGCACGGGAGGTGTTCGACGGCGATCTCGTCATCGCCGAGGAACTGACCCGGATTGAGGTGCCCCGGCGCGGGTAGCCGTGAGGACGACCCGGACGTGCCCACCGGCTGAACACCCCGACCGACGATTCGGCGGCACAAATATCGCTGTGCTATGCATATTTGGTGCCCACCCGCCATGACCAGCGCCGGTGTGCGCCGGCGGCAGGTCGGCGCCCCGATCTGACCACCCGGCTGCCCGCACGCAACGCGCTCGGGTTGATGTTCGACCCCGTCTTCGGCGCGCTGTTCTGGGGCAAGATGTTCGCCGTCGTGGCGGTGTGGACGCACGGCATCGTCGCCGCCATCGTGATGTACGACGCCACGCGATCGGCGCTGATGGTGGGCATGGTCGGCGTGGTGCAGTTCGCACCGCAACTGGTCCTGAGCCCGACGAGCGGTAAGTGGGCCGACACCGGGAACCCGGCGCGTCAGATCCTGCTCGGCCGCGTGCTCTGCATGGCCGGTTCCGGTTCCGTCGCGGCGTGGATGTTCATCCAGCCCGAGCTGACGGGGATGGGCGCGGCTCTTCCCGTGCTGGTCGGGACCACGCTGGTCGGCTTCGGGTTCGTCGTCGGCGGGCCGGCGATGCAGTCGATCGTGCCGACGCTCATCCGGGACGGCGAGCTGCCGACCGCGATGGCGCTCAACAGCATGCCGATGACGATCGGACGGATCATCGGCCCGGCGGCCGGCGCTTACCTCGCCGCGCACATCGGACCGGCGACGGCGTTCGCGGTCAGCACGGTGCTGCACTTGGTGTTCGCGCTGTTCCTGCTCGCCGTGCGTTTCCCGGCCCCGCCACAGCGGCGCTCGGGCACCGACTACCGCGTACGGGTCGCCGTGCGCTACGTGTTCGGCGACCGCCCGCTGCTGCTGGCCCTGCTCGCGGTCACGACCGTCGGCATCGTGTCCGACCCGTCCATCACGTTGACCCCGTCGATCACCGACGCGCTCGGCGGCGATGCCTCGATGGTGGGGACGTTGTCGGCGGTGTTCGGGGTCGGCGCCGCGGTCGGGATGATCGCGCTGGCGCTGCTGCGCGGCCGTATCGCCTCGGCGACGGTGTCGTCGATCGGGATGGCCACCCTGGGTCTCGGCAGTGCGGTCCTGGCGGCCGCCGTGCACCCCTGGTTGGCGTTCGTCGGCTTCGTGATCTCCGGTTTCGGGTTCGGCTGCGCGTTGACCGGGCTGGGCACCGTCGTACAGGAACGCGCGCCCGAGGAGTTACGCGGGCGGATCATGGCGCTGTGGCTGGTCGGCTTCCTCGGCTCGCGCCCGATCGCCGCGGCGGTGCTCGGCGGCACCGCCGACGCGCTGAACGTGTACGCGGCATTCGGTGTCGCGGCGGCCCTGGCCGTGGTGGTGACGGTGCTGTGCCGGCCGGCGAAACTGGTCGGACCACTCCCTAGTTAGGGCGGCGACGTCCGGTCAACTCCGCGATGGTGTTGATCTCGCTGTCCCGGTACGGGGTGCCGTCGGTTTTCAGCAGATCGTGAAACCACACTCCGGGCGGTCCGGGAACCGGCCGGTCCCACGAGTCCCACGGCAGGAAGGTCTGGGTCTTGCCCGCGACGAAGCCCCAAGTGAACGCGCCGACATTGCGTCGCTTGGTGATCGGCAGAATCGACTCCACGGTGCTGTTCAGCGTGCGGGCCATGTACTCGGTGCACAACATCGGGCGCCCGATCGGCGTCAGTTCCTCCAGCCGCGCCTCGAAGCCCTTGGGGTCGGCATAGCTGTGGAAGGTGATCACGTCGGACAGGTCGAGCTGGATCCGGTTGATCTCGTTGCGGCGCGCCGGATCTCCCCATTCGCCGTCCCAGACTCCGCTGGTCAGCGGTTGGATCGGGTCGACCGAGCGGGCCCAACCGAAGACCTGCGGCAGCAGTTCGGCCACCCGCTCCACCTTGTCCCTGCGTTCGACGTCCTTGTACGCGTCAGCGGGGTTGTCGGGCTCGTTCCACAGGTCCCAGCCCAGGACCCGCCGGTCGTGCCGGAACTGGCTGAGCACCCCCACCACGTAGTCCCTCATGACGCGGTGGTGCCGCGGATCGCTGAGGTGGTCGGCGCCGGGACTCTGCACCCAGCCCGAGTTGTGCACGCCCGGTGTCGGGTTGCGCTGCTGCCCCAGCCGCGGGTGCGGATCCCAGCAGGAGTCGAACAGCACGAACAACGGCTTGATGCCGTGGTGAGCCGCGATGTCGACGAACCGGGCCAGCCGCCGCTGGAACCCGACCCGGTCCTGCACCCACAGCAGGTCGTGCAGGAATACGCGAACGGTGTTGAGCCCGATCAGCTTTGCCATGCGCAGCTCGGTGTCGATGCGCCGCGGATCGAAGGTGCCCGGCTGGAACATCTCGAGCTGATTGATCGCGTTGGCCGGGATGAAGTTCGCGCCGACGAGCCAGCCCTGCGCCCGGTGCCACCGGTGTGCCCGGTCGGGCGACCACCGCGCCAGCTCCGCCGACGCGCGGGGCACGCTCGTCAGCACGGCGCCCGCGGCCAGTACGGCGGGCAATTTGAGCGCAGAGCGACGATCCAGCAGGGCTTCAGACGGCAACGTGCAATCCTTCGGTGCGAAGATCGGTGATTCGCCGCCGGACCACGCTGCAACGTCGATGAGAGCGTGCCGGGCAAGTCGACGACCGCCTGTGTATCGACGCCCCCGGCGAGCCCGTTACAGCCGCAGGTCATGCCGTGAATTCGGGACCTCAACGCACAGAACCAATTTCGCTGAATGGATAGCAGTGGCCACCGTGATTGACGGTCGCGAAAGCCGGTGTCCTGAGAACCGCGAGTCGACATTGCCCGCCCGGCTGCTTAAGGTCGGAAGATGGCCGACTTCGTTCGGTCTGTGTGAGGAGGCACTATGGGGGAGAGCACACCCCTGGACATCGCCTCGGAGTACGACGCAGCCTGGGGATCGGTTCCCCACCCGGTGCTCGTGGTCGACGGGGCCGGAATGGTCCGGACCTCGAGTGAATCCGCGCGAACCGTGTTGCCGGAGCTCATCTCCGGCGGTGCGCTCGAAGACGTGGCACCGGCATGGCTGGCAGGCGCGCATCAGCGCCTGGCCAAAGTGTCCGGAAGTGTGGACGGGCGGGAGTTCGAGGCGCACCCGACGACGTTGCCCGGTGGCGAGGTCGCCTGGTGGCTGGTCGAAGATTCCGCCCGCTCGGCCCGGGAAGCACGGCAGGCGCTGACGGTGGAACGGGAACGCGCGGCGTTCCTCGACGATGCGTCCGCGGTGCTGATGGCCTCGCTGAACATCGACCGTTGCATGGAGGCGACCGTCCAGATGGCCGCACGCCACCTCGCCGACGCCGCTGTCCTCGTCGCCCCCAGCTCCGGTGGGCGCGTCCCCGTCGTGTGCAGCGGGCCCGACGGCGCCGCGGCGCACCGCGGCGTCGAGGCCGACCCCGCCGACGTGGCCGGGCTCTCCGAAGCCCTGCGCGGATTCCCACCGGTCCCGTCGCGGTGGATCGACCCCACATCCGTTCCCGATTGGCTTGTGCCCGAAGACTTTCCAGGTCCGGTCGGCTCCGTGGTGATCACCCCGCTGCCCGGTCACGGCGTCCCGGCCGGGGCGCTGGTCCTGTTGCGGCGCTCCTCGCAGACGGCGTTCAGTGAGGGCGAAGAGGTGTTCGCCCGGCTGTTCGCGGCCCGCGCCGGTGCGGCGCTGTCGGCGGCTCGGCTCTACGCCGAGCAGTCCGCGATCACGCGCACCCTCATGGAGGAGCTGCTGCCGCCCCGCCTGCACCGCCTTGAGGGCGTCGAGCTCGCCGGCGGCTACCGCGCTTCGGAAGACCATGAGGCCATCGGCGGTGACTTCTACGACGTGCACGTCGGGGCCACGCCCGAGGACGAGACGCTGGTGGTCCTCGGCGACGTCTGCGGCAAGGGACTCGAAGCCGCCGTGCTGACCGGCAAGATCCGCAACACGCTGATGGCGCTGGCACCGCTGGCCGAAGACCACGCCGGGGTACTCAAGCTGCTCAACAGTGCGTTGCTCTCGGTGGAGAGCACCCGGTTCGTCACGCTGGTGATGGCCTCGGTGTCGCGCCGCGACGGGCAGGTGGTGCTGCGTCTGACCTGTGCCGGACATCTGGCCCCGCTGATCGTGCGCACCGACGGCCGTGTGGAGGAGGCCGACACCCGCGGCACGCTGGTCGGCGTGATGCCGCAGATCAAGGCCCGCACCGTGGAAACCACCCTGGCCCCCGGCGAGACCTGCCTGCTCTACACCGACGGCGTCACCGAGGCCCGCGGCGGACCGCTCGGCACCGACATGTTCGGCGAGGAGCGGTTGTCCACAGTGCTGGCGGAATGCGCGGGTCTGCCCGCCGAGGCCGTCGTCGAGCGCGTCATGATGCTCACCAGCCAGTGGGTGAGTCACCGCGCCCACGACGACATCGCCGTGGTCGCCATCACCGCGCCGCGCCGCACGCATCTGAGCGCGGTCGACGGTCACACCGCTGGGAGGTACACCGCGTGAGCGACCGCACCTCTCGCGCCCGTGAACAACTCTGGGCTGCGGCGCTCGACGGTGACGAGTACACCGCGTCGTCGGTCGTGCTGGCCGCGGTCGACGACGGTATGACGGGCGAAGAGGTGCTGCTCGACGTCATCGCGCCGGTGCAGCGTCGGGTCGGCGCCGAATGGGCGGCCAACCGCATCACCGTCGCCCAGGAGCACGCCGCGACCGCGATCAACGACCGCGCGATCGCCGCGCTGTCAAACCATCCGGCCTGCGCATCCAGCGGCGGCGCCGGCCGGGTGACAGTGGCCTGCGTGGACGGCGAATGGCACGCCCTGCCGGCGCGCCTGCTCGCCGAGGTGCTGAAGCTGCGCGGGTGGCACGTCGACTTCCTCGGCGCCCAGGTCCCCACCCCGCATCTGATCGCCCACCTGCACCAGCACGGCCCCGATGCGGTCGCACTGTCCTGCATGATCCCGACCCGGCTGCCCACCGCGCACGCCGCGATCACCGCATGCCAGGCCGCCGGTGTGGCCGTGCTCGCCGGCGGCGCCGCGTTCGGCGCGGACGGGCGTTTCGCCCGCCGCCTCGGCGCCGACGCGTGGGCCGCGGACGCCCGCAGCGCGGCCGCCCTGCTCGGGGACGGCCTGCGCCCGGTCCCGGTCACCGCCACCCACCAACCCGTCGACGACCTGCCCCACCTGGTGGACCAGGAGTACACGATGGTCCGGGATAACAGCGCGCAGTTGATCGCGACCACGGTCCGGGATCTGGAGGACCGCTTCCCGGCAATGCGCGACTACACCGAGGCGCAGCGCCAGCACACCCTCGAGGACATCGCCCACATCGTCGAATTCCTCACCACCGCGCTGTACGTCGACGACGACGAACTGTTCGTCGGGTTCATCACCTGGACCGCCGACATCTTGACCGCCCGCGGCGTGCCGGCGGTTTCGCTGCTACCCGCTCTCGAATCACTCGCCGGGCACCTGCCCGAGTTCCCGCGTGCCCAGCGCCTGCTCAAAGCCGCGCACGCATCCGTCCATCACGTTCCCACCGACAACCCCTCACTCTCCGCATGAAACTCACCCTCACCGTCCACACCGCCGACCAGGCGGCCCGCGTCCGCATCGCCGGAGACCTCGACTACGGCTCCACCCCGCTGCTGCTGGACACGGTTTCCGAGGTGCTGCGCCGGGCCTCCGGGCTCACCGATCTCCACCTGGACTTCACCGATCTGGCCTTCTGCGATTCGGCCGGACTGTCCTCCCTGGTGCTGATCTACAGGCGCACCGCCACCGCCGGCCTGCACCTGCACCTCGACCAGCGGCCGGCGCAGCTCGAGCGGATCCTCGACATCACCGGTCTGCTCAACTTCCTCACCACCCCTGCGGCGCAACAGGAGCCCGGCGAGTCCGACATCGGCTGACGCCGTTTTGCCACAGCCGATCCGGGAAACTCACGGGCATGTCTGTGCGCGTCGCGGTGACCGGTCCCACCGGGGAGATCGGCCTGTCCACCATCTCCGCTCTGGAGGACCACCCTGACGTGGAGTCGATCGTCGGGATGGCCCGCCGGCCTTTCGACCCGGCCGAGCACGGCTGGACCAAGACCACCTACCGGCAGGGCGACATCCTCGACCGCGACGCGGTGCACGCGCTGGTCGCCGACGCGGACATGGTGGTCCACCTCGCGTTCATCATCATGGGTTCGCGGGACGAGAGCGCGCGGGTGAATCTGCAGGGCACCCGCAACGTCTTCGAGGCCGCCGTCGCCGAACCCCGCGTCCGGCGACTCGTCTACACCTCGTCGGTCGCCGCCTACGGCTACCACTCCGACAACCCGGTCCCGATCACCGAGGACGTCCCGACGCGCGGCTCACCGGAGCACTACTACTCCGAGCAGAAGGCCGCGTGCGAGGCGGTGCTGGCCGAGGTAACCATCGGGTCGTCGCTTCAGGTGTACATCCTGCGCCCGTGCATCGTCGCGGGCCCCAAGGCGACCGCGCTGGCCGACGCGATGCCCTGGAACCAGCTTCCCGGGACGGTGCGGCGGGTCACGCAGGCGCTGCCGCTGCTCAAGCCGCCCTTCCCCGACCCCGGCACCCCGCTGCAACTGGTGCACCACGACGACGTTGCCTCGGCGATCGCCGCTGCGGTCACCACCGACTCGGCGCCGCCGGGGGCGTACAACATCGCCGGCGAGGGCGTGCTGTCCATGTCGACCGTGGGTGACGCGCTCGGCGCCAGGCCGGTGAAGGTCCCGCACGCCGCGGCCACCGCCACCTCCGAGGTGATCGCGCGGTTGCCGTTCGTCCCGTCGATCCTGGAATGGCTGCACGCCGGCCGCACCTCCGTGGTGATGGACACCACCAAGGCCAGGGAGCAACTGGGATGGCAGCCCACCTTCACTGCCGCGGAGACACTTCGGGCGCTGGCGAGTGCCGCGGGGAATGCGTGATGGAAACCGCGGAGTACGCGCCGGGGCGCGCGGTCGACCTGTACGGCGACCCGGCGGCGCCGACGGTGCTGCTCTGGCACGGCACCCAGACCGACGCGCGGGCCACCGTCCGGGTGCTCGCGGGTCTTCTCGCCGAGCGGGGCCGGAGTGTGGTTGTCCCGGACTGGGATTCGCACGGCCCCGACGGCGGACGAACGGATCTGCTGGAGTCCGCTCGGTTTGCCTCCTCGTGGTCGCGCAGCCGGGAGCCGCTCACGCTGGCGGGCTGGTCACTCGGCGGTGTCGCGGCGGCCGGCCTCACCGTGGCCGCCGAGAGCCACGGCGTCGCACTTACGCACACCGTGTGCCTGGCGGGGGCCTTCATGGCACGCGACCCGATCTCCGGCGCAGACGTCACCGCACAGCTTGAGAACCCGGCGGCGCGGACACCGTTCACGCTGCTCCATGGCACCGCCGACGACGTCGTTCCCCTATCGGCGAGCCGGACGTTCGCCGCGTCGCTGCAGAATTCCGGTTGGCCCGTGCGGCTGCGGGAGCTCGACGCCGACCACGGCGACATCGCCGGTGCCCGATACGATGCCGCGGCCGACCGGTACGCCCCCGCCGATGATCCGGCGACTGCGCGCACCGCCGCCCAGGTCGCCGATCTCATCACCGCGACACCGGCTCCGGCGGGTTAGCTGCCGTGACGATCACCCTGGCTCCTGGCTGACCACCAGCGCCGTCAGCGCCGACCGTATCCGGTCCGGGATCGGAACTGCTTGCCGCCGTTGACGTTCGACGAAGACATGGACGAAGTGACCATACGCCACCGCGTCCTCGCCGGTGGCCGTGAAGATCGCCACGCCGTAGGTCACCGAACGGTTGGTGAGCCTGTCCACCCGCAACCCGGCCCGCAGGTCATCCGGGTAGGCCACCGGGGCCAGGTACGCGCATTTCGACTCCACCACCAGGCCGATCACCGGTGCGGTGTGGATGTCCAGGCCGCCTTCGTGGATCAGGAAGTGGTTCGCCACGGTGTCGAAGTAGCTGTAGTACGTCACGTTGTTGACATGGCCGTAGACGTCATTGTCCATCCACCGGGTGGTGATCGGCACGAAGTACCGGTAGTCGGCGATGCGGTGGGTCACGGGCGCCGTCGGTTCGCTCACCAGTAGCTCATCGCGTGCCGGAAAGTGTTGGCCAGCAATGCCTTGTCGACATCCAGCGGGGCGTTGCCGAGGAGTCGCTGCTGGGGCCACGCACCCTCGGCGAGGGCGTCGGCGTCGGCCTGGGAGTAGCCGACACCGGCCAGACCGTTGGGCATCCCGACCGCCTGCATGATCGTCACGAGGTGGTCGGCCAGCACGGTCCCGGCGTCGTCGGGCGCGGCCCCGACAGTGTCCGCCCCGAGGTGCGCTGCCGCGTCGAGGTGCCGCGGCGGGTCCAGCGGCGCGGTGGCCAGGAACGCCGCGGGCGCGTTCAGGATCACCGACATCCCGTGCGGCACAAGGGGTTCGTCGCCAGGGTAGCCGTCGGGGTGAAACCCGCGCACCTGCCCGGCCACGGCGTAGGCCATCGCGTGCGGGATGTGCACTCCCGCGTTGCCGAACGCGATACCCGCCAGCGTCGCCGCCCACATCACCTGCTCGCGGGCCTCCCGGTCGGCGCCGTCGGTGACGGCCCGCTGCAGGTACCGGCCGAGCAGTCGCAGCGCCTCCACGCTGCCCAGGTCGCTCCACGGGTTGGCGCCCTGGCTCATCGGCCGCTGGCTGGGTCTGCCGGGTGCGGCGCGGCGGTGATAGGGCCGCGCGGTGTAGGACTCCAGCGCGTGGGAGAGCACGTCGAGGCCGCTGCAGGCCACCACGTTTGCGGGCAGGGTGTCGGTGCAGTCGGGGTCGACCAGTGCTTCGGTGGGGCGCAGCGCCGGTGAGGCGATGCCGGTCTTGGCCGCCATCGACAGCAGGTCGAAGATCGCGATGCCGGTGACCTCGCTGCCGGTGCCCGAGGTGGTCGGGCACGCGAGGTGCGGCTGCAGCGGGCCCGGAACCGCGGCGCCGGCGCCGACCGGGGCGTTGACGTACTCCAGGAAGTCGGCGGGGTGACTGGCGTAGAGGTTGGCCGCCTTGGCGGTGTCGATGACCGAACCGCCGCCGACGGACACGTAACCGTCCGCGGCCACCTCGGTCGCGAATTCCGCTGCCTGCTTAAAGGATTCGTCGGTGGGTTCGACCCGGACGTCGGTGTAGGCGACGATGTCGATGCCGGCGCCCCGCAGGGACCGCTGCACCGTGTCGAAGATCTCCAGCTCGGCGACCGTCGGGTCGGTGAACAACGCGACCCGCGCGACGCCCAGCGCGTTGACCCGGTCACCGGCCTCACGCAGGCAGCCTCGCCCGAAAGTGATCCGTGACGCGTCGACGGTGAACGCGGTGTCCCCTGCGCCCCCCACACCGTTGTGCTGGCAGCAACTCATCCTGCCGATTGTCCACGACCGCCGCTCACCGATGCCACCGAACGCCGGCCGCGCGGCGACGCGGCGGCGGGCCCCAGCCAGCGGGACAGGAAGGTGCGCAGTTCCGTGCCGGCGTGCGGTGGACTGCCGGGGTCCAGCAGCAGAGAGTGAATCGAGCGCAGCCCGAACTCGGCGAGCTGATCGAGGGCGATTTCGTCGAAACCGTGTGCTTCCCAGTCGACGTCGAGACGGTGCAGCAGCGCCCGGCCGAACGCGCGGGCGGTGTCGGAGGTGATCGACGGGACCGCGCCGCCGCGGCCGCGCTGGTGGAACACGAACTCGATCGTGTCGTCGTGGGCCAGCGCCTCGACGGCGTACGCAACACCCTCGACCATCGCGGCGGCAGGATCGGTGTACCCGCTCAGGTGCGCGGCGAGCCGGTCGAGGAATCCGTCGGCGGACCGCATCGCGCAGGCCATCAACAGCGCGTCGGTGCTCGGAAAGTACCGGTACACGGTCTGCCGGGTCACGGCGAGTTCACGTGCCACGTCGGCGATGCGCATCGCCGATCCGCGGTCGGCGATGATGGTGTCCGCGGCGTTTAGGATGCGGTCGATCGCCTCCTCGTCGGAGGCGGGCGTGTTACCGCCCCACCCGTGGCTGCGCACGCGGCCATCCTAACCTGCGGCCAGTCGCGCTCTTTCGGTCATGGAGGCCACCACGCCGCCGTCGTTGAGGATGTCGGTGCCGGTCAGATAGCCGGCCTTGGAGCTGGCGCAGAACGCGAGCAGAGCCGCCATCTCCTCCGGCTTGCCCCAGCGCGGGACCGCAGCGTCGGCGACCAGGGCACCGGCGCCGGCCTGCTCTTCGAGCCGGCCCATCTCCGTGTCGACCGAACCCGGCGACACCGACACGACGCGCAGGCCGCGGGTGTTGAACCGCTCGGCCTGCGAACTGCTGTACCAGCGGACGAAGGCCTTGCTGAACGCATAGGAGATACCGGACCGGGCTTCCTCGGGAGCGAGCTCGCAGGCCCGCAGCATCTCGGTCAGGAACGCGTCGGGGTCCTGCAATGCCAGCGGGAAGGTTGCGGTGGGGATCAGTTCGGCCGGCACCAGGTGCGCCGCCATCGAGGCCACGTTGACCAGCGCGGCGCCCTCTCCGGCCATCGTGAAGAAAACCTCCCCGACGTTGACGGTGCCCGACGCGTTGGTCCGCATCACGTACTCGGCGTCGCCCATGCTGGGGCTCACCCCGGCCGTGTGGATGACCGACGTAAGCGTGCCGAGGCCCGCCACCGTCGTGAACAGCCGTTCGACGGCGTCCCGGTCGGTGACATCGCAGTTGACCGCGTGCACGTCGACCCCGCGCCCGGTCAGCTCGACTGCCGCAGCGTCGAGCCGGTCCTGCCGGACGTCGGCCAGGACCACCGCGTGGTCCTCACCGACGAGTCGGGCGGTGGCCGTGCCCATGCCACCCGCGCCGCCGGTGATTAACGAAACTGCACTCATCTGTAAACCTCCTCGGGACATTCAACACTGCGGTCCAGCGGCGCGGAAGCCGGCCGTCGGTACTTTCGAGAGATGTCCGACGTCCCGGCCGACGCAGTTGAAGAGGCCGCCCACCCGCGGCGCCGCTCCCCCGGTCGCTGGCGCCGCGTGGCGGTGGTGCTGGCGATCATGCTGCTGCTGTTCGGGGTGCCGTGGTCGACGCTGGTGCTCGGCGGGGCGGCGTGGCCGGTGGCCGGCGTGGCCGCGGGCACGCTCGGGTTCGTCGCCGCGTTCGCCGCGCTGCCGCTGTTGATGCGCCTCGGGCACGGCCGCACACGTCGCGACGGCGCTGCCGCGGCCGGCGACGCGCTGCTGGGCGCGATCTGGGTGTTGTTCACCTGGTCGGTGCTGGGTCAGCTGCTCGAGCTGCTGCTGTGGGCCGGCGGCGTCGCCGACCCGACCCGGTCGCGGATCGCCACCGTCGTGGTGGTGGCCGTGACCGTGGTGCTGCTGGGCTGGGGTCACGTCGAGGCGATGCGGGTGCCGCGGGTCAAGCGGCTCGACGTGACGCTCCCGAGGCTCGGTCTCGGGCTGGACGGCCTGCGGGTGGTGATCATCACCGACACCCACTACGGGCCGATCAACCGTGCCCGCTGGTCGGCGGGCGTGGTGGAGCGGGTCAACACCCTCGAAGCCGATGTGGTCTGCCACGTCGGTGACATCGCCGACGGGACAGCGGCGACGCGCGACGCCCAGGCCGCGCCGCTGGCGTCGGTGCGCGCCGCATCGGCCCGCGTCTACGTGACCGGCAACCACGAGTACTTCAGCGAAGCCCAGGGCTGGCTCGACTACATGGACCGCATCGGCTGGGAGGTGCTGCACAACCGGCACGTGGTGGTGGAGCGCGACGGTGACCGGCTCGTCGTCGCGGGCATCGACGACGCCACCGCGTCGGGCTCGGGCATCCGTGGCCACGGCGCGGACCTCGACACCGCGCTGGCCGGCGCCGACCCTTCACTTCCGGTGCTGCTGCTGGCCCATCAGCCCAAGCAGGTCACGCATGCCGTGCGCGGCGGAGTCGATCTGCAGATCTCGGGGCACACCCACGGTGGTCAGATCTGGCCGTTCAATTTCCTGGTGCGGCTCGAACAGCCGGTGGTGCACGGACTGAGCACGCACGGCGAGCGGACTCAGCTGTACACGAGCCGGGGCACCGGGTTCTGGGGTCCGCCGTTCCGGGTCTTCGCGCCGAGCGAGATCACCTTGATGACGCTGCGCAGCTGTTAGGCAAGATACCTGCGTGTCCTCTTCGCTGGGCGATGTGCTCGCCTCCATGCAGCTCGACCGGGCCGGCGCGACGTCGTTCGTCGGCGCGCAGCTGCCCGCTCCCGCCAACCACATTCTGGGCGGCCACATTTGCGCCCAAGCACTGTTGGCGGCCAGCCTCACCGCTGGGGACCGCACGCCCCACAGCGTGCACACCTATTTCCTGCGCCCCGGTGACGCCCGGCTGCCCGTCGCCTTCGAGGTGACGAGTCTGCAAGAGGGGCGCACGTTTTCGGCGCGACGGGTGACCGCCCGCCAGGGTGAGGAGATCCTGCTGGAGGCGATGTCGTCGTTCAAGTCGCCGACCCCGGCCGGGGTCACCTACCAGCCGCCGTGTCCCGTTGTGGCACAACCAGATTCGTTTCCGCGGGTGCCTCCGCATTTCGCGGAGTCCGACGGTGTCAGCAAGGGCATGTGGGCCAGCCTGCGTTGGTTCGAGCGGCGCATCGTCGACGCCGACACCGCCCCACCTGCCCACTCGCTGATCTGGTGGCGGCCCGACGGTGCGGTCCCTGACGACCCGGCGCTGACGGCGTCGCTGGTGGCGTATCTGTCGGCGGTCACGCTGACCGAACCGGCCTATGCCGCGCGAGGCGGGATCTCGGCTGCGGCTCAGCGTGACCACTCGGTGTGGTTCCACGCCGCGGCGGACCTGTCGGACTGGCTGCTCTACGACCAGTCCTCGCCCAGCAGCACCGACACGCTCGCGCTCGCCGGCGGGACGATGTTCAACCGCTCTGGCGAGCTGGTGTGCACGGTGCGCCAGGAGATGTACTTCCCGCCTCCGCGGCGCTGACATGGCTGTGCAGTCGTGGCATCGCGGACGGCTCACCGACGAGCAGGCCGCACGCCTGGCCCGCTGGCTCCCCGGTGCGCGTCTGCGCCGCGATCTGAGTTGGGGACTCGTCGATACCGTCGTCCTCGACGTGGACTCCGAACGCGGCAGGGTGGTGGTCAAGGCCGGCGGAGCGCAGAACCACCACATCGGCCGCGAGATCACCGCCTTCGAGGGGTTCACCGGATGCCTGGCCGCGACCGGACACGCCGCCGAGCTGTTGCACTGTGACCGCACGGCGAACCTTCTCGTCGTGCGGTACCTGGACGGGTCGTTGGTGTCGGGCTCCGACGCTGAATTCGCCGCCGAGACGTACCGGCAGGCGGGAAGGTTGGCCCGGGTATTCCACGGTCAGGCTCGACGCACCGATCCCGACTGGGAAGCGGCCGCCGTGACGAAATCGTTGAGCTGGCTCGGCGAGCCCCATCGGATCCCGCAGCACATCGCCACGCGGCTGCGCAGCATCCTGACGGGGTACCGGCCGCGGGAGGTGGTCGTCGTGCCCACCCACGGTGACTGGCAACCGAGGAACTGGATCGTCGACGGGGGCGTCACAAGGGGCACAATCAAGGTCATCGACTTCGGCCGTTTCGCGTGGCGGCCCGCGATCACCGACTTCTGTCGGCTCGCCGCGCGGCACTGGCGGGACGACCCCCGGCTGGAAGCCGCGTTCTTCGCCGGATACGGTGACGACCCCCGGCACCCCGAGCAATGGCGGATGTCGGCCCTGCACGAAGCGATCGGCACCGCCGTCTGGGCACATCACGTGGGCGATGAGACATTCGAGCGTCAGGGCCATCGGATGATCGCGGAGGCGCTGGCACTCTTTTGATCGTGAAGGTCAACTCTCGGTAAGGGCTTTGAGGTTCTTGACGGTCTTGTCCATGATGCGGCCGACCTGCCGCGAGGCCACCCGGTCGGCAATCAGGCCCAGCAGTCCGCCGGGCGCCTCATAGGACAGCCGAAATGTCACCTTGGTCCGACCCGGGCCGTTCTCCCGCAGTCGGAACCGGCCGCGTAACCCCACGCCGGTGATGCCGATGAACGCGAGGTCGCGGGCCTCGTCGAACTCGGTGACCTCGATAACCCCGCCGATCGGGACGGAGCCGACTTTCCAGTGCACGGTGTAGCGGGACCCCACACCGACCGGCCCCTCGGTGATGATCTCCCACCGCTCCAGGCTGGCCATGAATTCCGGGTAGCAGCCGGGGTCGCTGACGTGCTTCCACACGATGTGCGGATCGACGTCGATGATGACGCTTCGCTGCAGCCGCATCCGCCTGCCCCCTTAACCGATCACCGGGAAGCGTCGCTCGGAGGCCAGCCGGTCGACCGCCGACTGGAGCGCACCCTCGACCTTGGTGTGGATGGTGTCGTCGTCTCCGGCGGCGATCTCGTCGGGCGCGATCGGGTCCTGCACCTCGATGGTGATCTTCGTCGGCAGCGGCAGTCTCGGCACCATGTCGCTGACGGCCAGTCCCCACGGGGGAGCTAACAGTATCGGGACGCTCTTGAGCCGGGCGATCTTGTCCACCATCAGCAACCTGGCCAGCCACTGTCCACGGTCGAGGAACAGCGCCGCCTCCTGGCCGCCGACGCTGGCGATCGGGACGATCGGCACACCGGCTTCGCGGGCCAGCTTCACATACCCCTTGCGACCGCCGAAGTCGACCTCGTGCCGCTTCCAGGACGGCCGGAAAACCTCGTAGTCGCCGCCCGGATAGACCAGCAGCGCACCGCCGGACGTCAGCGCGAGGGTGGCGTTGTCGTGGTTGGCGGCGACGGTGCCGAACTTGCGCAGCGAGCCGAGACCGGGCATGGAGACCACCAGGTTGTGGGCCAGCTGGAAGAACGGGCGCTCCACGCCGAAGTAGGAGCAGAACGCCAACGTGAACACGAAGGTGTCGGGCGGCAGGTTCCCGCCGCTGTGGTTGCCGACCAGCAGCACCGGGCCGTCGGGCGGGATACGGTCGAGGCCGCAGACGTCGGCACGGAAGTACAGCGAGGCCAGCAGCCAGAGCCCCGGGAGCTGCTCGCGGATGTAGTCGGCGTCGCGCTGATCGAGATCAGCCTTCGGCACGCGCGCAGAAACCTCGTGTTTGACCCACTCGAGGACATCACCGAACCCCGCCATGGAAGGGCTATTGACGGCGGCGGCCTTCGGCAAACCTGGCAGGCTGGACCCCGATGTCCGCGCTGATCGAAGACCTGTCCGCCCTGCGTGCCCTCGGCGACGACGCCGACGCCTTGTTCACCACGTTCTCCGCGTGGGCCGAGACCAATGGCACCGCGCTGTACCCGGCGCAAGAGGAGGCACTGATCGAGCTGGTCAGCGGCGCCAACGTGATCCTGGCCACCCCGACCGGGTCGGGCAAGTCACTGGTCGCGACGGGTGCGATCTACGCGGCCCTGGGCGCCGGCCGGCGCAGCTACTACACCGCCCCGATCAAGGCGCTGGTCAGTGAGAAGTTCTTCGCGCTGTGCGACGTGTTCGGGGCGGCCAATGTCGGCATGCTGACCGGCGACGCCGCGGTCAACGCGGACGCGCCGATCATCGCGTGCACCGCGGAGATCCTGGCCAACATCGCGCTACGTGAGGGACCCGACGCCGATATCGGGTTGTGCGTGATGGACGAGTTCCATTTCTACGGCGATCTCGACCGCGGCTGGGCGTGGCAGGTGCCGCTGCTGGAGCTGCCGCGCGCGCAGTTCCTGCTGATGTCGGCGACGCTCGGTGACGTGACGTACCTGCGGGAGGATCTCACCCGGCGCACCGGGCGGACGACCGCGCTGGTCGCCAACGCGCAACGCCCGGTCCCGCTGTACTTCTCCTATGCGACCACCCCGATGCACGAGACGATCCAGGAACTCGTCGACACCAAGCAGTCCCCGATCTACGTCGTGCACTTCACCCAGGCCTCGGCGCTGGAACGGGCGCAGGCGTTGATGAGCGTGAACGTCAGCACCAAAGCCGAGAAGGCCGCGATCGCCGACATGATCGGTGCGTTCCGTTTCTCCTCGGCGTTCGGGTCCACGCTGTCGCGGCTGGTCCGGCACGGCATCGGGGTGCATCACGCCGGCATGCTGCCCAAGTACCGGCGCCTCGTCGAGCAGTTGGCGCAGGCCGGACTGCTCAAGGTCATCTGCGGCACCGACACTCTCGGCGTCGGGATCAACGTCCCGATCCGCACGGTGGTGTTCTCGGCACTGTCCAAGTACGACGGCACCCGCACGCGGCTGCTCAACGCCCGCGAGTTCCACCAGATCGCCGGTCGCGCGGGCCGGGCCGGATTCGACACCGCGGGCACCGTCGTGGTGCAAGCGCCCGATCACGAGGTGGAGAACCTCAAACAGTTCGCCAAAGTGGCCGACGACCCGAAGAAACGCCGGAAACTGGTGCGTCGCAAGGCACCCGAGGGCATGGTGCCGTGGAGCGAGGCGACGGTGAAGCGGCTGGTCGACGCCGCGCCGGAACCGTTGACCAGCCACATGCGGGTGACTACGGCGATGATCCTCGACGTGGTGGACCGCCCCGGCAATCCGTTCGAGGCGATGCGCCGGCTGCTCACCGACAACCACGAACCGCGCAACCGGCAGCTGCGCCTGATCCGGGAAGCTGTCGGGATCGCGCGCTCGCTGATCCAGGCCGGCGTCGTGGAGCGGCTCGCCGAACCGGAACCCGACGGGAGGCGATACCGGCTCACCGTCGACCTGCCTCCCGACTTCGCACTCAATCAGCCGCTCTCGACATTCGCGCTGGCCGCGATCGGCCTGCTCGACGCGAACGCGGAAAGCTATGCCCGGGACGTCGTTTCAGTGATCGAGGCGACGCTGGAGGATCCCCGGCAGATCCTGGCCGCGCAGCTGAACAAGGCCAGAGGTGTAGCGGTCGCGCAGATGAAGGCTGACGGCATCGAATACGACGAGCGGATCGAACTGCTCGATGACGTCACCTACCCCAAGCCGCTGGCCGAGCTGCTGGAGCACGCGTACGAGGTGTACCTGCAGAGCAATCCGTGGGCCGCCGACGGGAAGCTGTCGCCGAAGTCGGTCGTGCGGGAGATGTGGGAGCGGGCCTTCACCTTCCGCGAGTACGTCAGCGTGTACGGGCTGACCCGTTCCGAGGGCGCGGTACTGCGCTATCTGTCCGATGCGTTCAAGGCCCTGCGGTCGGGCGTGCCGGCGGCGGCGCGCACAGAGGAGCTGACCGATATCGTCGAGTGGCTCGGTGAGCTTGTGCGCCAGGTCGATTCGAGTCTGCTCGACGAGTGGGAACAGCTCACGAGGCCGGATCAAAGGATGGACGCCCCGGTGGCGGTGCCGGCGCGCCCACGACCGCTGACCGCCAACGAGCGGGCGTTCACCGCGATGATCCGCAACGCACTGTTCCGCCGGGTCGAGCTGTTCGCCCGCGAGCGCTGGGACGAGCTCGGAGCCCTCGACGCGGGGTCCGGGTGGACCGCGGCGCGCTGGCAGGACGTCGGGGACGAGTACTTCGACGAGCACGACGACGTCGGAACCGGCCCCGACGCGCGCGGGCCGGCGCTGCTCATCTTCGACCGGCAGCGCGACGTGTGGCGGGTGCGGCAGATCCTCGACGATCCGGCCGGGGATCACGACTGGGGTATCGAGGTCGAGGTGGACCTCGAGGCGTCCGACGACGAGGGTGCGGTGGTGCTTCGGGTGCTGGACGCCGGACGGCTGTGACGGCCGTCTCTGTACCCGAAATCACAGGTCAGCGGTTTGATTAACGTGCCCGTAACACGGACCATGGGAGATGTCCGGCCGACGGGCGATCCTCGTTGCCCGGACCCCCAATCACAAGAATCAGGAGCCCCCGCCATGTCTCTCGCGCAGTACCGTGCCGCCCGCCAGATCGCTCGTGATCGGCGGCGCCTCTACGCACGGATTGCGTCGATGCCGCATTCGGCGGTCCGCGACGAGCTGGTCGCGGTCGCGCAGCGGTACGAGACGATCGAGCGCTGAGCGGGCCTCAGCCCCGGTAGCGGGCCACCTGCTCGGCATACTCGTCGAGCAGCCTCAGCGACTCGTCGCGCGACGTGGTCGGGAGCAGCAATCGCAGCTCGCTGAAGCCCAGTTCCTCTGTGGCACGCCAGTACTCGGGATCGACCGGGGTGCCGAACGTCGACAACGGCACCTCGTGCCGGGCACCTTCGCGAAGCTGGTCGATGCGCTTCTTCAGCCGCTCGACCGGCAGCGGGTTGGCGATCCAGCCGGCCTCGTGTCTGATGATCCGTTTGACGGTCGCGTCGGAGTCGCCGCCGATCAGGATGGGCGGGTGCGGCTTGCGCACCGGCTTGGGTCGCATGTAGGACGCGTCGAAGTTGACATACCTGCCGTGGTATTCGGCAGGGTCGGCAGTCCACAAGACTTTGATGGCCTCAATCCGTTCGTCCAGCAGCGCGCCTCGCGTCTTCGGGTCGGTGCCGTGGTGACGCAGCTCCTCGATGTTCCAGCCCGCGCCGACGCCGAACACGAAGCGGCCGTGGGACAGGACGTCAAGACTGGCCCCTTCCTTGGCCGTCGTGATCGGGTCTCGCTGGATGAGCAGGGCTATCGCGGTGACCAGCTCGATGGTGGAGGTGACGGCGGCCGCGGCCGCCAAGGTGACGAACGGATCCAGGGTCCGGTAGTACACCGCCGGCAGCTCGCCGCCCCCCGGGTACGGCGACTCCCGGCTGGCCGGAATGTGGGTGTGCTCGGCGACCGCCAGTGACGTGAAGCCTCGGTCCTCCACCGCGCGGGCAAGGGACACCGCGTCGATGGTGTCGTCGTTGACGAACGTCGAGATACCGAATCGCAGCGCAGCCATCCCTCGAGGCTATGCCTGTCGGCCAAACATGTCGTGGCCGGATTGATATCGAAGTTTGCCTCATTGGTCACATGGGTAACATCAGTCACAGCGCTGTGACGTCAGCGCTCTTCACAACATCAGAGAAAGAAACGAATGGATCATCGACATGAATACCGTCCTGTACTTCAGCGCCAGCGGCGCCGTGTATGAAACCCGCGCCTACACGAAAGCCGACATCGACAAGCTCATCCAGGATCAGGGTCTGCACTGCTTGACCAGCGCCGACAACCAGTTCGACTTCTGGTTCAGCCCGGCCGCCCGCGGCTGCCAACGCCGCGCCAACCAGATCGCCACCGAACTGCTGATGGCGACCACCGATTTCACCGCCAAGACCGTCCCGCTGTTGCGCGGCAGCGTGGTCGTGGCCACGCATGACGCCGAGGGAGACCTCGACGGCCTCAGCTGGCAACAGCTTGATGCCCTCGCCGAGCTCAATCGGTCGATCTCCGCGCGCGACGAACGGTTGCTGCAGCGCCGGATCGTGCGTGATGAGCGCCGACAGCGCCGTGCCGCCGAGGCTGCGCAGCCGGCGTTCGTGAGCTGCTCGCGTCCCCGCACATCGGTCCGCCTCGGCTGATCACCGGCCGGGACCGTACAGGCCGGGCAGCAACTCCGGATCGCCCGGTGTCCAGGTATTCGCGAACTGGGACCGGTTACCCAGCGCCGCGGCGCGGTCGACGACGGCGTTGCCAAGTTCCACTTGCGCCGGTTCCCAGGCCTTCAGCGCCCTGACAATGTCGTCACATTTGCCGAGGTGTTCGTAGAGCGCCCCCGCGTCGGCGGCGGCCGTCGGTGCCGACGGTTTTCGCGCAACGTGGCGCGCCATCCGATATACCCTCGCATACTCGTGCTGCAGATCCGGGTACAGGCGACGGCGCCGCAGGTTCTCGAGCCGGATTAGCGGCGGCAACCGTGGGGTATGTGGCTCGGCATGACATCTTCGGAAGAAAACGTAACGTCCGAGTCGGCCAAGGAACCCGAGGTACTGGCGCCTGCGACTCCGGGTGCCGAGGCCCTGCCCCTTCCCGAGGACGAGGTCGACAAGCCCTCGGAGGGCTGACGAGTAGACGGAACCGGCCCCCTGCCCGAGGCAGGGGGCCGGATCGTGTCAGGACCTCACTCGTCGCCGGAGCCCGACTCGGCCTCCGCATCGCCTGCGGACTCCGCACCCTCGACCTCCGCACCCTCGACCTCGCCGCCGGTGACGTCATCGTCCCCGCCGGCCTCGGAATCGGTGGCGGCCTGGCCGGCGTCCTCGACCCCCGTCGTATCGTCGTCCTCGACCACCTCGGCGTCCTCGTCCTCGACCACCTCGGTGGGCTCCCCGGCCTCCGGGGTCACCTCGGGTTCGGTGGCGGGAACCTCGTCCCCGACCGCGGTGTCCACGGTTTCCGTGGCAGGTTCGGCCTCGGTGCCGGTCCCGTCCTCGTCGCCGGTCGAGACCAGGTTGACCTCGGTGCCGTCGACATCGAACGTGAACGTCGCGGCCTGGGCCGGCGTCGGGACCGGCGCAGAAGCCGCCGCGGGCACCGGTTCCGGCTTCTTCAGCGCCGCCGCGATCGTCTGGGGCAGCTTGACGAACAGTGCGTCGAGGGTGCCGCCGGCCGAGAACAGACCGGGGAAGTTCTCCGGGCTGTAGATCGGGTCGCCGTTCTCGTCGTGGCCGAAGTAGGGCTTGTAGCCGTTGAGGAATGCGCCGGTGATCAGACCGGGGGCGTTGACCAGCGCGGTGAAAGCATCCTTGAGGTTGCCCTCCTTGATCGACGCGAACACGGTGTCGGCGACGTTCATCGCGGCGAAGAACGCGGTGATCGGCGGGGACATCAGGCCCTTGGAGATCGTGACGATGTTGCCGCGGGTGATCAGCGAGTCGTACACGCGGCCGACCGCGTCGAACATCGCCTTCGGGATGGTCAGGATCGACGTCAGCGGGAACGCCACGTTCTCCAACAGAACCAGGCCCCACGTGTTGAGCTCGACCAGCGCCTCGGTGAACTGCCCCTGGCCGAGGAACTCGGCCGCGGCCTGCAGCCGGACCGGCAGGTTGGTCAGTGAACGCTGCACACCCTCGGCGGTACCGACGAGACCGGTGCCGCGGCGGGTGCCGGCCTGCTCGGCCGTCATACCCCAGATCGTCTTGAGGTGGCCGAGCTGGTTCTCGCCGATCTGGTTCAGGATCGGGAACGGGGTGTTCCACAGCGACGAACCGATGGCGCCCATCTGCGTGAACGTGGTGGTGATGGTGTTCTGCCAGACCAGCAGCGGGTTCTCCAGCACCGGATTGGCGGTCAGCGCAACGGCGGCCTGCCGGATCTCCGGCGCCGACGGCAGCGGCGCCACGGGGTTCACCGCAATGGCGCCGGCAGCAACCACCGCGGCGCCACTCACCACGAACTTGTTTACTCGCGAAGCCGACTTGGCGGCCCTCGCCTGGGCCCCGACGCCGAACCCGCCCGGAAGTGCTTGTTGCACGGATACTCCTTTTGAACTGATCATCGCCCCCCTTGGGCGCGCTCGAAACTTAGCTGAGGGTTCCCTAAGAAGCAATAGGGTTGGCTAACCTCAGTTAGCTTCTCTCGATAACTGGATTTGCTGACCCAGCCAAACGCTCAGCAAACTCAATGCTCAACCATGCGAGTGGCTTCCCCGCGGATTTTGCGCGGCTGTCAAAAAGCTGCAGCGCGGGCGTCAGCAAAGCCGGGGACGCTACGGTCGAGTCGTGGATTTTGATGAGTACCGCGCCCAGGACGCGACCGGCCTGGCTCAGCTGGTGGCCGACAGACAGGTGAGCGCCGCCGAGTTGATGGCCGTCGCGCGCGCCCGCGCTGCCGAGGTGAACCCGCGGATCAACGCGATCGTGCGCGACGTGACCGCCGACCCCGCGACCGCGGCCCCCGGCCCGTTCGCCGGGGTGCCGTTCCTGATCAAGGACCTTGCGCAGGACTACGCAGGCGTGCCCAGTTCACGCGGGTCCCGCGCGCTGATGTCGACGCCGGCGCGCGAGCACGCGACGATCGTGCAGCGCTGGATCGACGCCGGCCTGGTCATCTTCGGTAAAACCAACACCCCGGAATTCGGCGCCAAGGGAATCACCGAACCCGTCGCATGGGGTCCGGCGCGCAATCCATGGGACCGCAGCCGCACCCCGGGCGGGTCCTCGGGCGGTTCCGCTGCCGCCGTCGCTGCGGGGATCGTGCCGTGCGCGGGCGCGAACGACGGTGGCGGATCGATCCGTATCCCGGCGGCCTGCTGCGGATTGGTCGGCTTGAAGCCGAGTCGCGGGCTGACGCCGATGGGACCGGAGACCGGCGAGTCGATGCACGGATCGGCGGTGCAGGGGGTCGTGTCGCGCACCGTCCGCGACACCGCCGCGATGCTCGATGTCATCAGCGGCGGCGAACCCTGGGGCCCGTTCGCACCCGCAATCCCGAACGCGCCCTTCGCTTCCTGCGTCGGACAAGATCCCGGCCGGCTGCGCATCGGGGTACGGGTCCCGACGGCGATCACGCCTTCACCGCACCGTGAGGCGTTCGCCGCGGTTGAGGCGACCGTGCGCACGTTGACCGAACTCGGGCACCACGTCGAGGAGCTACCGCAGGCCCCGTTCGACGACGCAGCACTGGCCCGCGATTTTCTCCTGACCTGGTTCGTCTACACCGCTTGGGAATTGGAGGATGCGAAGCGGCTCACCGGCGCCGGAGACGACGCTTTCGAGCGGGACACCCTGATCCTGGCCGCGATCGGTCGCGCCACCAGCAGCGTCGACTACGTCGACGCGGTGCAGCGCCGCCACGAGCACACCCGGCGTCTGACCGCCTACTTCGAGTCGTACGACCTGCTGCTGACTCCGACGCTGGCCACTCCCCCGCCGACCATCGGTGAGTTCGACCTGCCGGTGGTGTTGCAGAAAGCCTCGGACGTGTTGCTCAAAACGCGCACCGCGAGCCTGCTGCGCTTCACCAATCTCGTCGACGACATCGTCGACAAGAACCTTGGCTGGGTGCCGTACACCCAGTTGGCGAATATCACCGGCCGCCCGGCGATTTCGCTGCCGTTGCACTGGACCGCAGACGGCCTGCCGTTGGGTGTGCAGTTCGTCGCACCGCTTGACGGTGAGTCACTGCTGATCCGGCTGGCGGCCCAGCTGGAGCGGGCGACGCCGTGGATCGACCGGGTGCCACCGGTGTGAATCACGCCGGGTTGAACAGCCGCGGCTCCAGCCATGCACCGTTCTTGAGCCGCTCCAGGGACTTCGCGCCGGCCAGCACACCGAGGTCGGCGAGTGGTTCGACGATGATCACCAGCAGGTAGGCGGCCCCGAAGATCGCCACACTGCTGACCGCTTCGGCCGTGAAGCCCTCCCCGTAGAGCGCCCAGAACGCCACCCAGGACACGATGCCGGCCTGGTAGGTCGCCGAAAGCGCGAGGGCTTGGCGGTATTTGAGGTCGACGTAGCGGGTGTCGGGTGCGATCGTCCTGCCCGCCACGTACTGGAGCGCGAACAGCGGAACCAACAGCGTGGTGAGGTTCATGCCGTATTGCGGAAGGTCGAACGGGGCGAAGGCCATGCCCTGTATGAGGAGGCCGAGCGAGAGCCCGAACGCCGCCGGCGCCGCGCCGAACAGCAGGAAAAGCGTGGAACCCAGGATCAGGTGCACCTCGGACACCCCCACCGGGTAGTGCGGGAGAACCTGGAAGAACACGAGGGTCAGCGCGGTGGTCGCCGCTGAGCCCAGCATCAAAGACCCTGCGCCGCGGTCTTTGACGTGCTTGCCCATCGCGGTCAGCGCATAGGCGCCGACGCCGGCCGCTGTGGCGTAGCTGAGGACGATCTTCGCGCCTTCGACGATTCCTGGCTCGATGTGCATCGCTGTGCCTTTCGTGGGGAGTTCAATGGTGGTCGTCGGAGACCGCGTGGTCGCCGTCGTCGGTAGCAAGGGGTTTGGTGAGCAGCTCTCGCTGTCGCACAACGTCTTCCAGCGCGGTGACCCAGTGGTCGTAGTACTGCCATTCGCCGCGGTCGGTCTCCGCGGACGCCTCCCACGCACCGATCGTGTCGATCAGGCTCTGCTGGAAGTCACTCCACGGGTAGTGCCCGAACTCCGAAAGCGCCAGGGCCAGCCCGAAGGCTCGGCGCTGCCAGTCGTGGTCGAAGGACGGGGCGGCCTGATCGGTGGTGCAGGTGCTGTGCAGTTTCATACTCGCTGCCCCGCGAGCGCCACGCCCATCATCGATTCGGTGGTGACCAGCTCCATCAGTTCGTCGTCCGTCAGATCGTCAGTGCCCGACGGCCTTTCGGGGATGACGAACCAGCGCGAATGACCGCTGGAGTCCCACACCTTGATCTCGGTCTCGTCCGGCAGCGCCACCCCGACCTCGGCGAGCACCGTGCGCGGTTCGCGGGCGGCACGGGCACGGAACACCGGATCCTTGTACCAGTAGGGCGGCAGCCCCAGCACCGGCCACGGGAAGCACGAGCACAGCGTGCAGATCACCAGGTTGTGCACGCCCGGCCCGTTCGCCACGGCCTGCAGGTGTTCGCCTTCGGCGCCGGCCATCCCCTCGGGCAGATCGAGTTCGGCCAGTGCGGCCGGGGTGTCGACCACCACCCGCGCGGCGAAATCGGGATCCGTCCACGCCTTCACGACGATCCTCTTTCCGTTCAGCGGTGTCATCTCGGATTCGAAGTAGGACAACACCTTCTCGACGGTCTGGCTGGTGATGACACCCTTCTCGATCAGCAGTCGCTCCAGCGCCGCGACGCGGTCGGCGCTGGACTTCTCCCGGTCGGCCGGGTAGGCGAACTGGTCGGTCATTGAGAATCCTCCTCGACAGGTTGCAGGTATGCCTCGAAAAGTTCGGCGTACAGGGTGTTGGCGCCCGGCTCGGCACGCGGACCCCACAACTCGTCGGGGGTGAACTCGACGATGTAGATCGGCATCGGATCACCGATACCGTCCCCGGTGTGGACGAAGTAGCCGTAGTCGCCCTCGAAGATTCGCCGCACAGTGCCGGTGCGGGACCGCAGATAGCCTGGCAGCCGGGTGTGCGCCCCCGCAGGAACGTCGGTGATGCGCACCTGCTGACCGACGCCGAACCGCGGGTGCGCCACGTCGCGGCGCGGGCTGTCGCCGCGACGCAGGTAGTCGATCACCTGGTCGTCGATCGCCTGCCCCGACGGGTCTTCGGCCTGAGTGCCGGCTGCGCCGAGGGACTCGAGGAGCTCGTCCTCGGTCACGTAACCCTTGTCGATGAAGAACTGCGTGATGCCGCCGAGCCACTTCTCGTAGTAGCGGAACTTGAAGTAGTCGAACGGATTCATCGCTTCCGCACCGGTCCGCAGGTCGGCCCACGTCCACTCGTCGCGGAACGCGGTCGGCACGTCGGCGATCGGATACTCCGGTAGTGCCGACCCGAGATGATTGCTCAAACCCATCATCGCGACGTGGATCCCGAAGATCCGCTTCTCCCAGTCCTCGACGAAAACCCGCTTCTCCAGATTCAGCGGTTGGGGCAGCCCTTCGAGGCCACCCAGATGATGCTGCAGTTTCACGCCGTCGCACCTTCCGTGTCGGGGCGCCCGGCCGCAGCCGTCGGCGCCGTTCTTGTCATCACCGCGGCGAGGTATTCGGAGACGATTCCGAAGGTCGCCCCCAGCACGCAGGCAGATGCGGCCACCAGGCCGGGATGCGAGATGCTCGTGGCGGTGACCAACTGCCCGGTCCCCGCCACGGTCGACACCGTGGAGGCGAACCCCACCACCACGGCGGGTGTGGTGGACAACAGCCCCACCCAGGACGCCTGCACCATCAGCGCACTGCCCACCCCGACGGCGATCGCGGTGACCGCCAGACTTCCGCCGAGAAGATGGGCGGCAAAGAGGCTCCCGCAGGCGATGGCGACACCGACGAGGTTGCTCGCCACCGACCGCACCCAACCCGCCGGCCCGCCGCCGACGAAGAAGAACGACGCCCATGCCAGGAACACCACCCAGATGGGGACGGTGACCACCATCGCGGTGAACGCCACCGCCAGCCCGCCGAGCACCCCGATGCTCAGCGTCAGCGCAGACCGTGAATCCATAGAGTTCCACCTCGCTTGATCGACCGGACCCGAATAACGTTGAGCGGACCGTGTTTCGGCGACGTAAAGTCACCATTTCCACCGGTGTCCGACATGGACGTGGTTTGTGCGGAACAGGACACGGGCAACAGCCGACCGACCGACCCGGACACAAGGTGGACAAATCCGGACATCGCACCACGTGTGGTCCCCGTACCGGCGACGCTGACGCGATGAACATCCCCGCCGACACCCGGTCACGGCATATCGCCGTTCTGGTCTTCGACGGTGTCCGCACACTCGACCTGACCGGGCCGCTGGAAGTCTTCGACGTCGCCCAGGTGCTGGGCTGCCGTTACTCGGTCAGGCTGTACTCGACCTCGGGCACCGCCGCCATCCGGTGCGGCTCGGGACTGTCGATTCACGCGGCGACGTCGCCGCTGCCACCCGACGTCGACACGGTGCTGGTTCCGGGCGGGGACTGCCTGGTCACGGGCGGTGTGCCCGCACACTTGGATCAAGCCGTCCGCTCGCTCGCGCCGGCGGCGCGGCGGATCGCATCGATCTGCGCGGGGTCGTTCGCGCTGGGGGCGGCGGGAGTGCTCGACGGTCGCCGCGCGACCACTCACTGGCGGCATCTGGAAGTGTTCGCCGCCCGGCATCCGTCGACGGCGATCGAACGGGACTCGGTGTACACCCGTGACGGCAACGTCTGGACGTCCGCCGGCGGCACCGCCGGGATCGACCTGGCGCTGGCACTGGTCGCCGACGACTTCGGCAACGCTGTGGCGCAAGACATCTGCAAAGAGATGGTGCTGCTGGGCAGGCGGTTGGAGGGCCATCCGCAGATCTCGGCTGCCGCGCGCACCGCGCGGCCGAAGCACCCCGGACTTGATCGGCTGATGGCCACGATCGTCGTCGATCCCGCCGGGCACTACGAACTCGACGTCGTGGCAGCGCAACTCGGTCTGAGCCCGCGTCACCTCGCCCGGCTCTTCAAAGCCCAGGTCGGCGTGACGCTGCGGGAGTACGTGGACGGCATTCGATTGGAGAACGCGGTCGGGCTGGTGCTCGCGGGCGAGTCGTTTCATGCCGCGGCCCGGCGTAGTGGATTACGCTCCGGGGCCCGCGTCCGCGATCACCTGGTCGCGCGCCGGACACCGGCGTGAGTCCGTCGCGGCACACCGGCTTCCGGCCCTAACCGTCGATACCTGTGGTGCGGAACCGATTTCGGTACGTGCTCGGCGAGATTCCCAGATTTCGGCGAAACGTGCGCCGCATCGTGTCCGGGGTCCCGAACCCGGCGCGCCGTGCCACCGCTTCCTGTCCTTTGTCGCTGGTGGCCAGAAGTACCTTTGCGGCCTCCAGCCGTGCCTGCTCGACGAACCTCGCCGGTGTCATCCCGACCTGTTCGCGGAACATCCGCACCAGATGGCGCTCGCTTACCGCGGCGCGGGCGGCCATGGCGGCGATCGAGTGATCGGCGCCGGGGTCGGCGATCACCGAGTCCACGACACCTCGCAGACCCCCCGTCACCGGCAGCGCCGATTCCGCCCAGACGCTGAACTGCGCCTGCCCACCCGGCCGTTGCAGGAAGACCACCATCCAGCGTGCGACGCGTCGCGCGACCGTCGGACCGAAGTCACTCTCCACGAGGGCGAGCGCGAGATCGATGCCGGCGGTGATCCCGGCACCGGTGATGAACGGTCCGTCCTGGACGAACAGGGAATCCGGGTCGACCATCACTTTCGGGTACGTGCGGGCCAGCGTCTGGCAGTGCGCCCAGTGCGTGGTCGCCCGGCGGTTGTCGAGCAACCCCAGAGCGGCCAGCACGAAGGCCCCGGTACACACCGATGCGATGCGACGCGACCGGGGCGCGAGTTCGCGAACCATCATCAATGCGTCCGGAACCGAATCCGGTGTCGGTTCTTCCGGGATGTCGTGCAGGCCGGGGGTGAAGGAGAAACCGGCGGGCACGCCTCCGGGAACGAGCAAGGTGTCGATCGATTCGGGCGCGAGGGCCAGGGGCACATCGGTGTTCAGCTGCGCATAGGCCGTCGTGCCGACGGCGCCCCCGGTCGGCGACACCAGCAGCACCCGGTACCGGGCGCCGAAATCGTTGGCCCTGGCGAAGATCTCCAGAGGTGCCGCGACGTCCTGCAGCGTCACCTTGTCGTAGAGCGCGAACACCACTGTTCGGGAACCGTCTGCCACCACGCAGTCGCCCTTCCCTGACCCCGCTGTGCGTGACGCCACTGTAACGGGCTTCTGTTACCACCGGGTTGCGGCGCCGTCTCAGTCGATGATCGCGGGCATGCTGTCCTCGCTTGAGCACCGCTACCGCGCGGAGGCCAGCTCGTCGAACACCGCCTGATTCAGCGCGAACGCGGTCTTGACCTCGGCCACCACTCGTCCGATGTCAGCGGCGTCCAGACCGAGGCCGTCCAGGCGCTCCCGGTAGTGATCCTTGTACGGCTTGACCCGGAAACCGAAGCGGTAAAACGCCAGCCCATTTCCGTCGAGACCGAACTCGCGGTCGAGGATTCGGGCCATCGCCTGCCCACCGGACAGATCGCCCAGATAGCGGGTGTAATGGTGGGCCACCAGCGCGCCACCCCAGGACTAGCCGCTGATCCTCTCCCGATAGCGTTGCACCGCAGCTGAATCCACGGTTCGATCGGCGCCCGGCGCCCAGTGGTCCAGATCGGCGTCCAGGGCCGCCACCCGTTCCAGCGCGGGGTCGTACACCGCCGCGACCAACGGGTCGTCGCGATGTGCCCGCACAGCGTTCTCCAGTGCGTCGTAGATCCCGCGCAACCGCACCAAGTACTGCGCATAAGCCTGCCGGCCGATCCCTCCGGACAGCAGCGCGCTCAGAAATGGCGACCGCTCGGCGGCGTCGTGCTCGGCCGCCGAACCTTCTCTGATCGCCGTCGACAGCGGCCGCAAGGTCTCGGCGGTGCTCGGCCGCATGCAGGGTCTCCAGAGGATCGGGTGGCTTTCGTCTCAGCCTAACGGCGGACCAAAACAGAGCACGCGCTCTGTTATGGTGTTCGGGTGCCCAGACCCCGCGTCATCGACCTGGACCACCTGATGGACACGGCTGAGCAGCTGGCCGCCGACGCGGGGCCGCGCGCGGTGACGATCAGGGCGTTGTCGCAGCGCACCTCGATTTCGAACGGTGCGATCTATCACGCATTCGGATCCCGCGGCGGTCTTTTGGGTCACGTCTGGTTACGTGCGGCTCGGCGGTACCTGCAGGAGCAGCGGAGGGCTGTCGCGGGGGCGCTCGCCGACGGTGATGTGCAGGCCGCGGTGGTCGCCGCCGCCGAATGTCCGGCCACATTCTTGGAAAGCCACCCGTCCTCGGCGCTGTACCTGCTCGCTCTGCCCCGCCATGAGCTGCTCGGCGCCCGCGACGTTGCTGCCGAACTCGCGGCCGATCTCCGCGCTCTCGACGGCGACCTGGGGGCGCTCATCGTAGAGCTCGCCGAGAGCATGTGGGGCCGCCGTGACCGGCACGCAATCGCGGCGATCCGGGCCTGCGTGGTCGATCTGCCGACCGCGTTGCTGCTGCGCGCGCAGCATCCGCCGGACCCCGGGACACGCGACCGGCTCACCGCCGCGGTCCGCGCAGTCCTCGCACTCACACCCCCGGCACCCAAGTCCAGGAAGGAACCGACATGAGGACAGGTCCCGCGCTGCGCACCAATCTCCGAATCTGGAACACGCTGCAGAAGATTCCGTTCGGCACGTGGATGTTCAGTCAGGCGGTATGCCTGAAGGCCCCCTACTTCCGCTCCGTGCATCCCGCCGTCGAGGAACTCCGGGTGGGCTACTGCCGCGCGACCGCACGTAACCGCCGCGGCGCGCACAACCACCTCGGCACCTTCCACGCCATCGCGTCGTGCAACATGGCCGAGCTCGCGGGCGCGTTGATGACCGACGCCACCATCCCGCCGACCGACGTCACCGCCATCGCGCATCTGGAATCGATTCCTGAGTTCGGCTCCGAGGCAACCAAACTCGTCGTTCCAGTGGATATCACCGATGCGGCCGGCACGGTGTGTGTCGCCGCCCGGATCACAATGCGGATCTCTCCGCGTCGCAGCTAGCCCTCAGGCCGCCACCGCGGTGCCGCAGATACCGCAGACCTCGAACACGCGCCGCTTCCATCGCGCCACCGGGATGAAGAACAGCGTGAGTTGTTTGAACTCCCGCATGCGGTTCCACTGGCTGGTGTTGTGACAGCGCGGACAGGTCCGCACCTGTCCGGCGCCGAGGTAGGCCTGTTTGGTGCCGTACCCGAAGAAGAGCAACATGCCGTTAGCCTCCTGAACTCATACGCTGATCACCGTCCTATGCGGCGCACCGCCAGGATCCCGGCTGATCAGTCCCTGTTCGGCGAAGGCATCCAGCCATCCGCCCATCGGCCAGGTACCCCACCGGCGGTGATGGATGTGTGCGTTGCGCACGATGTCGTCGAGGTGCCGCACCGGCGGGTTCTCGACCGGGTGGTGCTGGTGGAAAGCGTGCGCCCCGCCCACCCAGCACATCGGCACACCCCTGGCTGCGGCGCACTGCCCGAAGTCGGTGTCCTCACCGCCGTAGCCCACGTACTCCTCGCAGAAGCCGCCGATCCGATCCCAGGTCCCTGCGCGTACGGCGAACGACAGCGACCAGAACAACGCGTAATCCGTTGTCGGAAGCACAGTTCCGTCGGGAGGTGACGGTCGGGCGGCGTGCGGTCGCCGGTGGTCGTCCAGTGTCGCCAGGTCATACCCGGCGGGTCCGGCCGGGGGCAGGTAGGTGACCGGACCGCACAGCAGCGCGTCCCTGTGCTCGGCCCGCCGAGCCGCTGCCCGGTAACGGCCGGTCAGCACGGCCGACGGGATGCAGTCGACGTCGAGGAAGATCAACAGTTCGGCTCCTCGGTCGAGGGCGCTTCGGGCGCCGGCGTTCCGCGCCCTCGCCAGCGGCAGCGGTGCCGCCGCCGGGCATGAGACGACGTAGCCGGTGTGCCGTTCAGACTCCGCGACCGCGACCACGTCGGGGTCACCGAGCGCCACCACGACGTGGTCGTCGACGGGCTCGGTGCTGCGCTGCAGACCCCGTATCTGGGCGCGTAGGTGCCGGTGCCGTCCGTGCACGATCGTGATCACCGCTGTCTTCATCGCCGGGCCGCCTTTCCACGGCACCGGACCGCGGTCGACTCGATCGCCGCGGCGGCCCGCGCTGCCGCTCCGTGCACCTGCCATTGCCTCCACCGCTGCGGGTCGGTGGTGAGTGCCCGTTGCAGCACGGCGGGCCAGTCGTCATCGGATGGCCACCGCGGTGCGGTGACAGCCAGACCGTATCGGCTCAGCACCGACGCGGTCATGTGCTGCTCGTCGAAGGGCCGAGGCTGCGGGATGACGACCGCAGGTCGGCGGGCCGCCGCGATGTCGGCGACACTGTTCTGGCCGGCGTGACTGACCACGACGTCGGCGTCGCACAGGTAAGGCCACGGGTCGTCGGTCCAGATTCCGGACGCGCCACCGAGGGCGGTACAGGTGACGTCCTGCACGCACGCCCGGGCGGCGCCGAACCCGTCGGCAGCGCCGCCGAGCAGCAGCACGTGCAGGTCGCGCCGGTCACTGGACCGTGTCGGCATCGGTCGGTTCTCGAAGCGGCTGACGCCACCGACGTAACTGGTCTTGTGCTCGTGCGGTTTCAGCCAGTGCGGGGTGTTCAGACCGGCGGGCCAGGCGGCCAGGATGTGGTCGGCCGGTCAAGTCCATGGGCGTGGTGTACGACGCTGTCGTGTGATTCTTCGAGTTAATGGTTCAGGCGGTCAGTGCCGCGGGGGTGGCCTCCTGTTCGGTCGGGGTGTCGTTGACGGCGCGTGATTTGCTGAGGACGTCGAGGCCGAGGTAGCGCCGGGA
>NZ_JBQQCF010000024.1:0-84983 GCF_052245755.1 Mycobacterium sp. 4D054 | reverse complement strand
ACCGGAAGTGCCTTTCTGACCTGGACTGATTAGTGCGTAGAGAACACCAATCTTCCCAGTTCAAAGGGCACTTTCCTCATTCCGACACCCTGCGACCAGCCGATACATCGGTGGATCGAGGCTTAGAGCGAACGTCACCATCAACACCACGGCAATCTCGATCCGCAGCGGTCGCCGCTGGTCGTCCGTTGGGGCGTCGGGGGCATTCACTGAAGCCACGGTAGCCTGCCGGGTACACCTGCTTCGCGTATAACCTGACGACGAAGGGGAGCCGTCAGCGCCCGGATCGCCTGGGGCTCGTCACTTCTGGAGTGCGATACTCGTGTCAGGACTTCAGTGTCGTGGCGTCAGGCTTGTGCCGACGGTTCATAGGCCCGTTGGCTTCTCCTGGGCTCGCTGTTGTTTATGCGCCCACCGCCCCAAGTGATTCCGGCGATCATCGCCAGCGTGCAGGCCAGGACGATTAGACAACCGATCAGCCAGAGCGACTGCGGGATGTCGGGGCTGCGCTCGCGTTGGAGGATGGTGATCTCAGCGACGAATGGGCGGGTGAACTGCGCCTCGGCGGGGATTTCTTCGGCGCCGATTCCGGGGTCGCCCGCCAAATAGATGGGTACGGCGGTGAAGGTTTTGCCGTCGTGCACACGCAACAGGGTCTTCCACTCGCCGGCTACGGGGATCGGCTTGGTGGAGACGTAGTGGCCTGCGCCAATTTTGGCGAGATTATCGACGATCTGCCCGCGGTCGTTGGCCAGCTTGCCCTGCCACGCCATTAGTGCCACCCAGTTGGGATTTTCGCTGAGAATGTCCGGCGGGTTGATGCGGACGTCGGCTGTCACCTGACGCTGCCCGTTGAGTGGCGGCGCCTCAGTCAGGGTGACGGTGGCGGTCACGTCTTGCGGCACGTTGTAGCGCAGGCCGTTGGCGGCGGCGCCACCGAGGGCCAGTACCGTCAGCGCGACTAGGCCTATGCTGATGGCGCGCCGCGGAAGCCGCTGGCCGGTGAGCACCATGCCCGCCATGCCGCCGCACGCGCCAGTGAGGACCGCCACCGGCACGGCCATTGCCAACGCTTCGGGCCAGATGCTCGACGGCCACGGATAGTGGTACACGGCGTTGATCCACAGCGATTCCAGCCACAGGCCGATGGTGGCGACGCCGAAACCGCTGAGGGCGCCGAACACGATGGGTCGTTTGAGCAAGGGTGTGAGCGCGATGACTTCGACGACCACGGCGGCGCCGAGGTAGAGGGTGAACCAGTTGATGGGCGCGCCGAGGACCGGGCCCACGAGCAGCGCCACGGCGCCCCGCAGTCCGATCGCGATGACCGCGGCGATGAGCGCGGCGCCGCGGCCCATGAAGACGCGCGCCGCCACCAGCGCCAGGCCGGCGGCGGCGGCGATCAGCATGGGCTGGAACACTTGGCGGAACTGCGGGACGCCGAAGTCGAATTCGATTTGGTAGACAGAGGCGCCGACGAGGACGCCGGCGAAGGCGAGGTATTGGACGAACCTAAGGCCAATCCCGTCGGGGGGAGCGTCTTCGGCACTGGCGTTGGCGTGGCGGCCCTCGTACTCGAGGAACAATGCGGCGATCGTGGAGAAGCCGGCGCCGCCGATCATCATCAGGTGTGTGGGCCCCCATAGCGTGACGTCCTGGCCGAAGATTCGGTGCCAGATGTCGTCGAGGGGGAAGCCCATCAGCGCATAGAGGCCGCAGCCGGCCATCACGATGCCGCCGACGGGTGCGTACCAATGGTCGGTGATGCGCACGGCCGCCGGCCCAGGCCGATCGTGGGGCAGCACCATCGCGGTGCAGCCCGCGACGAAGATGCCGAACAGCCCGATGAGGATGAAGTAGTGCGCAGGGTTGGCGAGCGCGCCGTTATCTCGACCGTTGCCGATGTGCAGGCTGACGTCCCAGATGAAGCCGAACAGCGCACACAGGATAGAGGCGATAAATAGCGCAATCGGCAGGGCGACCCACGGCGGGCGTTTAAAACGCCTGCCGGACCAGTGGCCCAATTCCGCTAGCCAGGCAATCTTGTGGCTTCGATGCTGGTAGCCGACCCACAGCAGCGCCGCGGCGACCACCGCGCCGGCTGAGGACAGGATGAGGATCTCGTGGAGGGCCGTTCCGCCGCCTTGGCTTGCCTGAGCCAGCGTGGACAGTTTCGAGGCTGTGGTGACATCCGTCATTGTCATCTCCCCCGGGTGTGCGCCAGTCGTGACCTATCGCCGAGTGATGTTGCCAGAGTGGCCGACTCGGTACCAGGGGTACCGGAAACTTTCGATCCCCAGTACCACAATCTCTCGCAAACGGTCGGCTTCGTTGACAGCTGTGGCCGGGATTATGGCTCTCGGCAGTACTAGGGCCGACGCGCCTGCGAGGCGGATATGGAACGGGCTGTAGCGGCCTTGCCATTTGGGCGCTCGTCGAGCGGAACCCATTGGCCGATCCGCAGTTGGCGCCCCGCGGCTGCGCTCGCCAGCTTTACGAGGTCAATCTCTTCGATCGGTAGGAGGTGATGTGTCATGCACTCCAGAGCGCCCGGGTTCAGATCCGGGGTGTTTTGGTGCGTTCTTCCGGCGGTGTCGTCTACTTTGCCAGAACGCGATCACACCGCCAAGCGCCAGACCGGCGCCGGCTGCGGTGAGTACAGACGCCTTGGTGTCCGAACCCGCGGTCGCCGCGGGCGCCGGAGGAGACGGCTCAGCGGTGCTGGGTGCTGCACGGGCTGGCGCGGTAGTGGGTGACGGCTGTTCTGGGACGCCGGCGATGGTGAAGGTGTACGAGCCAGAGACGGGGTGGCCATCTGCTGAGACCACGCGGTAGCTCACGGTGAACAGGCCGTTTGTGAGTCGGTCGGGCCCGACGGCGACCGTGAGGCGCGGCCCTTCGACGTTTGCCGAGCCCGATACCCAGTTGCGACCATCGGCGCTGGTGACGGCGACCTCAGCGAACGCTGGGTTGATCTCCTCGGAAAAGATCAGCACGACGGCGGTCAATGGGGACGCTACGCTCGCGTCCTTGGCCGGGTCAGAACCCACGAGAGAGGTGTGCGCGGCAGCAACCCCGACTCCGGACAGCGAGAAGGCCAACGCCACCAGTGTGGTTATGAATGCGCGCGTAGCCAGGTTCACGGTCCTCCTTGAGATTCGCACCCGCGTGCCGACACGCGGTCCGCGCACACGAGCGTATGTTCCCGTCTTTCTAATGCCGACGTGAGTTACGCGCCCCAAGGCCTGGCATTTCGATCTACGACAACACCCGCAGCCGCAATGCCGTCGAAGTCGTTCGCCACGGCGGACCCAACCTGTGCGGTACCGACGGACTCGGCTATCAAAACATCCTTGAAAACCGTGGGAAGCGGGCAACGCCACAGTAGTTGGCTAGTAGCGGCGCACGTTGTAGATCGGCGCCGACGAGATGGGCGCCACCTTCACCGGAGTGCCGTACGTCGAGGCGTGCACCATGTTCCCATCGCCGATGTAGATGCCCGCGTGTGAGGCGTCCGAGTAGAAGGTGACTATGTCGCCGGGCTGTACGTCGGTCGTCGCCACGGGTTGTCCGCCCGCCGCGAGCGCCTGACTCGACCGCGGGAGCGACTTGCCGTTCTGCAGAAAGGCCCACTTGATGAGACCTGAGCAGTCGAAGGCATCTGGTCCTGTCGCGCCCCACGAGTAGGGCGCACCCACGCGGGTCAACGCCGCCTGCACGACCGCGGCCCCGCCGGGTGAGCTGGACGGACCCGGCCCCATCGGCGGGATCGCCTCGGGCATCGCGATGATGGCCGGGTTGGCCGCTGGTGGGACCGGGGGCGCGGGCGGTGCCGGCCCAGGGTCGGCGAGCGCTGCACGTTGGTCGGGAGTCAGTGCGCGATATAGCGCCTCTACTTCGGCGATCTGTGTTCGCAGTCGGCTCTGCTTCGATTGCAGGCCCGCGCGGACGGCCGACGCCTGCTCCGCGGCTGTACGAGCTGCCAGCGTTGATGACTGCGCCGCGAGCGCGGCTTCGTCGGCACGGGTCGATGCGGCGCGGAAGGCCCTAATGCGGTCCGACATCTGAGTGGCCATCACCCTGCTCGAGGAGAGTTCGTCGAGCAGGCGTTGTGGAGACTCGGCGGTCAGCGCCGCGCTGATCGTGCTGGTCGAACCACCCATGTATGACGCGGCCGCCACCTCGTTCACGGCAGCCTGATACCCACCGAGGTCGGCTCGCGCCGCGGTCATCGCTTCGAGTTCGGCGCGTTGACGATCCTCGGCCCTGAGCTGCGCCGCGAGTTTCGCCTCGAGGTCTAGTTCGGCCGAATACACCGCTTCCGTGGTCCGCTCGGCTTCTCGGGAGAGCTCCGTCAATCGAGCCAAGGCGTCGGCAGCCGGGTCTGCCCACCCAGTGCCCGCCGAGTCGCCAAGCGTCAGTGCCAGCACGATCGCCATCACGAGAGCGCTCGCTGATCGGCATACCGCGGCGGGGCGGTTCATCCTCAACACACAGTCCTCACACCGCAGGGACATCTATGGTCTAGCTACGTAGGTCACGGAAAGATTACGAGGAACTGCGTTCAATGTCCACGCACACGGCGATGCTTATCGGCCCTGCGCCGCCCAACGCGCGTGCTTCGTCGCACGGGCGACGCTACGTGTCCCGGCCACATGGGCCCACACCACCCATGCCGCATTTGTGAAACATTTACTGTGTGGAATAGTAGGTAGTGACTCAGTAGACCGTCTGCGGACTTGGCTTGACGAGGAACGACATGACAAGTGGCACCGCCATTTCGGCACGGGTTCATTCCCTGAATCGGCCCAACATGGTCGCCGTGGGGACGATTGTGTGGTTGTCCAGTGAGTTGATGTTCTTCGCCGGTTTGTTTGCGATGTACTTCACCGCTCGTGCCCAGGCCGACGAGTGGCCGCCGCCGCCCACCGAGCTGAACCTCGCGCTCGCGGTGCCGGTGACCCTGGTCCTGGTCGCGTCGTCGTTCACCTGTCAGATGGGTGTATTCGCCGCCGAACGCGGTGACGTGTTCGGCCTGCGCCGGTGGTACGTCGTTACCTTGCTCATGGGAACGTTCTTTGTGCTCGGCCAGGGTTGCGAATACATCAGCCTGGTGCGTGAGGGAACCACGATCGCCGGTAGCGCGTACGGGTCAGTCTTCTACCTCGCTACGGGTTTTCACGGTTTGCACGTGATCGGCGGTCTCGTCGCTTTCATCCTGCTGCTTATGCGCACGCGTATGAGCAAGTTCACCCCCGCCCAGGCGACGGCCGCCATCGTGGTGTCTTACTACTGGCACTTCGTCGACATCGTGTGGATAGCGCTCTTTGCCGTCATCTACTTCGTGAGATGAACAGTGGCACGCCGCGCTGGTGGTGTCGACGACCCCCGCGGGCCGGGCGAGGGACGCAAACGGCCCTGGTCGTCGCAGTGGTCGCCACACTCCTCGGACTCGCCTCGACCGGCGCGCCGTCCGTCGCCGCGGAGCCGTCGTCAGCGCAGACTTCCTCGATCGCCCCACCGCGCCCCGCCGTCCCAACGCCCACCAAACACTCCTACGACGACACCCACCCCGGCCAACGACCAGGAGGGGCGAGCCCGGCGCTGTGGATTCTTGCGGGCGCCGTCGCTGGACTGATCGCGATCGCCGTCATCATGCTGAGAGCGGGCAAACCCGTACGCCATCACCTCACCCGGGGCCCATCACCTTAGCGCCGAGTGGATCGTCAACCGCCGAACAAAAATAAAGAAGTGCCTTTCCGGTGGTGTAGTCGGCGGTCGCGACCACCTCGTCACGCCCGGCACGCCGGCCGCAGCGCTGACCGTGACCGCCGACGACCGAACCCCGATGCTGCCCACGGTGACTGACGCCCGCAAGTCCGGAACGACCAGATCGTCGTAAAGGGGTGGCCTTGTCGACGACTGCTTCGGAGCGGTGCGCTGGCCGCAGCGTTGGTAGACCGCTGCACGCTCCGACGATCGCGGCTCCGCCGACGATTGCCAACGGCGTTAGCGTCGGCCACCAGACGCTCCTGCGCCAATAGATCGCCCGCATTGTTGAAACGCCTCATCAATGTCGTCCCGTCATTCGCCGTGAAGCCATTGCGCTACCATTTACGTAGTCTCTACGTAGACGTGCCGGGCTGACCGGCCCTGGCAGCAGGGGCGCCGCCGGTGCTCGCCCGAGCGGCCGCGGTGCACGCGCCCACGTCCAGTCACGGAGGTCGTCGTGTCGATGCACGGGTCACGCACCACGTCGCGCGGCTTCGACTCGGCGGGCCCGTATTCGGAGCAACCCAGCGTGAGTGGCACTTTAATGACTCGTCGACTCACCGATGCGCCCCGAACGTCGCCGTCAAGGGTGTGCGTGGGCGTTGAGCGTCGGCGACGGAGGCGACCCCCGACACATTGGTCACTAGTGACGCGGCGCGGCATCGCCGCGGGTTTGACCGCGGTACTGCTCGGCGCCGCAGTGTCCGGATGCTCCAGCGGAGACGACGCCGTCGCGCAAGGTGGCACGTTCGAGTTCGTGTCGCCGGGCGGGCAGGTCGACATCTTCTACGACCCGCCGCAGAGTCGTGGTCGCCCGGGGCTGATACGCGGACCCGACCTGATGGACCCCAACCGCACGTTGTCACTCGATGACTTCGCCGAGCAGGTGGTGGTGATCAACGTGTGGGGCCAGTGGTGCGGCCCCTGTCGCACCGAGATGCCGGAACTGCAAAGGGTGTACGACGCGACCCGGGACGAGGGAGTCGCCTTTCTGGGCATCGACGTCCGCGACAACAACCGCCAAGCTGCGGTTGACTTCATCGTCGATCGCAAGGTCACCTTCCCGTCGATCTACGACCCACCGATGCGCACGATGATCGCCTTGGGCGCGAGATATCCCACCACCGTCATCCCGTCCACCATCGTCTTGGACCGGTCGCATCGCGTCGCCGCGGTGTTCCTGCGGGCGCTGCTCGCCGAGGATCTCGAACCGGTGGTCCGTCGCCTCGCCGCCGAGACCACAACCGACTCAGGGCCCCCGCGATGAACGGCGACCCCGCCCCAGCTGCACGTCGCCGCGGGGCGCGGCCGACACTCGGGCGCAACGCCGCGACTCGATGGTGGGCTGCCCCGTGATCGGTCAGGTGGTGATCCCCACCTCACCGCCGTCGCTATGGGCGATGCTCGGTTGGTTACCGCCACCGGTTCCGATACTGCCGGTATTGGCAACTGCTTTGGCGGTGTGGTACCTGCTTGCCGTTCGAGTCGTCAGATCCCGTGGCCGCCAATGGGCGTGGACGCGCACGGCGAGCTTCCTGGCCGGCTGTATCGCCTTGGCGGCGGTGACGGGCCTGGCCATCGACGGCTACGGCTACCGACTGTTCAGTGCTTTCATGTTCCAGCACCTCACGCTGTCGATCCTCGTTCCGCCGCTGCTCGTGCTGGGTGCGCCAGGCCAGCTGCTCCTCAGGTCCACGCCCCATCGTGGACTCGGACGCTACGTCGTGATCGCCGCGCTGGGCGGACTGCGCTGCCGGGCGAGCAGGATCGTGCTGCACCCCGGCTTCACCATTCCGGTGTTCCTATTGAGCTACTACGGCCTGTACCTTTCCGACCTCTTCGACGCGGCGGCGTCCAGCGTGGCCGGACACGTCACACTGCAGGTGTTCTTCCTCACCAGCGGCCTGTTGTTCATCCTGCCGATCCTGTCGACCGGTCCCTTGCCGGTCCGGCAGAGCAACCTGGGCCGCTTCTTCGACATCTTCGTCGAAATGCCACTGCACGTCTTCATCGGCGTCATCCTGATGATGGCACCGCGGACGCTCACCGAGACCTTCGCCCAACCTCCGCCGGACTGGAACGTCGACCCCGTCGCCGACCAGGGTGTCGCCGGCGCCTTGGCGTGGTCCTACGGCGAGCCCGTGGCGCTGCTGACCACAGTGATCTTCGCCATCCGATGGCGCCGTGACGAGGAGTCGGAGTCGAAGAAAAGAGAGGCCGACGTCGAGCGCGACGACGCGGAACTGGCGGCCTACAACGCGTTTCTGCGCGGACTGCACCAACAGCGGCGGCCACCGACCGACGTGCCGCGCACCGCCAACGAGCACGACTGACGCCGTGACGACGACGCGGCGGCCATCAATTCGACGCCAGACCCAGGTCGCCGCAGCGACATCGTCAGGGCTGCAGGGTCTCCATGACGGAGATCTCGCGTTGCTGGCTCTCGATGAGCGATCGCGCGATCGCCATCGCCCGGGGATTCGACCCTGCTTCCAGCTGGTCACGCGCGGCCGAGATCGTGAAACGGTGCTGTCGGATCATCAACTCCAGATACTGGCCCGCCGCACCTGCCCCGGTCGCGCTGGTGACGCGACGGACGTCGGCGTCGACGGCGAGGGGATGTTCACCCGCCGCAACTGGAACGTTGGGCTTGTCCGCCGCAGGACGGGGCCCGCCGGTCATGGAGGTGAATCCCCAATCGACGAGGAGCGCCTGCAGCTCGTTGACGTAGGTGGTGCTGCTCACGCTGATTTGTCTGGCGATGTCACGGATCTCGGGTGCGATGCCTTGCTTGACGGTGGTCGAATTGCTCAATACAACAGCTTGACCGCTGTGGTCGATGATGTCGAAGGCGAACAAGACGTCGAACCGAGTGTGCGGCTGGTCGGCGACGGCACCCGCGGCGCTCGAAGGACCCGGCGACGACACACGGTCCGTGTCGCCGCAGCCCGCGACGACGATTATCGTCACACCTGCGAGTGCCACCCACGCCGCGCGGACCGGTCGCCCGGTGCCCGTTCTCAGATCGTCGCGCACGCGGTCCCTTTCATCGCCGCCTGCATGGGGCGACGGTGACATCGTTGCCGCCGAAGCCCGGTCAGAAGGCCGCCTACACCGCAGGGGTGACCCCATCGCCGAACCTCGTAACGCAAGAATGCGAAGCAATGGCCACATACGTAGTCACATAGTAGATTGGTGGTGTGAAGAGCGCACTGGCCGTGTCCTGCCACGGACCGCGGTCGAGTTGGCCTCACCAACGTCACGTGCGGCCGACGGGTCGACTGGCCCGCCGATGGATCGCGACGGCGCTACTGTTGGCCCTGGGTTTGGCGGTGTTGGCCATGCTTGTGGCCGACCCCGCCGCCGCTCACCTTGCAGGCATGGCCGGCCTCCCGCACTTCTAGCCAGCCGCGGAAGCGCCACAACCCTGCCGCAATTCGGCGCAATGATGCCGTGCAGCACCGTATTTGGGATGCGCCAAGAATGTCATGAAGTCGTTGAGCGCGGGAGCCCTCACGCGAAGCAGATCAGTACGCCCGATACCGACAGCGTGACGATCGCCATCGGTGTGGCGGCCATCGCCGCCACTGCACCGCTGAGCGTGACTTGGGTCTGGATGCGGGAGAACCGTCGTGGTGGCTTCGACAACCGCTCGGCACGGGCGAGCACGGCGATACCGGCGGCGGCCAGACCGTGAGCCGGGGCGGTGGCACCCGCGAGGGTCAACAAGCCCGCGAGCAGCGGCTGACGGCCATGGCGACGAGCGGCCGCATCGTCGGCGCACATCTCCAACAGAGAACTGATGTGGCTGGCTGCGCTCGCGAAGAGCCCGCATGTGGGCAGCGCGGCGGTCAGACCGCGCGCCGCGGCAATGATGTAGGCGTGCCGGCCGTCGAGGTGAGCACGCTCGTGGGCGACGACGGCCGCTAGTTGGTTTTCATCGAGCGCGGCCAGAGCTGCGGAGGTCACCACAATCGCCGGTGGGCGTCCCGCCACGCAATACGCCGCAGGCTCGGATGCCTCGATGACCACGACGTCGCTGCCGTGTGACCGGCCCACCAGGCGCACGGCGTCGGCGTGCGCGAAGGTCTGGGTGCGCATCCGGCCCAGAGCGCGGCCTATTCGAATGACGACGGCGATCAGACTCCCGACCGCGATGGCCACCGCGAGGGTTGCGACGATTCGTGCCGGCCACCCGGCGTGGCCAACGAGAATGGCGCGCAGACGTTCTAGGCACGTGACAAGCACCGCGTCGGGGCTGTCCCAATGCCCAGCGGCCTCGACGAGCAGCAGCGCGACGGCGGCAACCGAGCAGCCGAGCACCGTCACCACAGCGGTGACCCACGCGGCTATCGCCAGGCGCGGAGCCCCGCCGTCGGCGGTAATATGGACCAGCAGCTTCGGTGCGATCGCCAGGACCGCCGCGACGTAGAGCAGCAAAGCCGCCGCCACGGTCATTGGCGACCTGACTTGCGGGCCAGGCGCCGCAGCGCAGCACGCAAGTCAGCGGATTCCTCCGCGTCGATCTGCGCCACGAAATGACTCAGGACTGCCTCCGATCGACCGCCGCCGCTCAGTGCCTCCAGCATGAGTCGTGCACTGTGCTCCTCGCGAGTCAGGGTCGGCCGGTAGCGATACGCCTTGCCGTCGCGTTCACGCGACAGCCAACCCTTGCCGTGCAAGTTGTCCATCGTCGACATCACTGTGGTGTACGCGATGTGGCGTTCGGTGCTCAACTCGTCGAAGATGTCTCTGACCGTGGTGCCGGCCTCGGGGTCACGATTCCAGAGGCGATCCATGATTGACGCCTCAAGTTCTCCGAAGCCACGCACCCGAGCCATGATCGAACCTCCTGAATTGGTCAGTAGGTAGCTTACGGTGTCGATCGGTGTGCCGGCGCTGAAGTGAGCGCACGGCGCCGACTGTGATCGCGCGGCGGCCAGCCGGGCTCGACGTGATTCTACTGACGTCAGTAGCTGGCTGGTAGCCTTCAGCGGCGGGCTGCGTCAGCGATGCTGCCGGCACTCCAGGTCGCCTTCGCCCCTCTGATCGCCCGGCCTCTTCCGGGAAGTTGTCTTCGCGAGGACGACTGTGCTCGCAGTGTGGCCGCCGGTCACGCAGCCGCCCTAGCCGTTAGGCACTCCCCGTTCCCCCAACCACGCCATCGGATCGGTCTTGACCGATCCGTTGCGGTGCACCTCGAAGTGCAGGTGCGGTCCCGTCGAATTGCCTCGGTTGCCCATGGTGGCGATCTGGTCGCCGGCCATCACCCGCTGGCCCGTGTGCACCATCGTGGTGTCGATGTGACCGTAGAGCGTAACTGTGCCGTCCGCGGCTAGGATCTTGACCCACATGCCGAAACCCGGTGTCGGACCGGAGGCAATCACCTCGCCATCGGATGCGGCGTAGATCGGAGTGCCGACGGCGTTGGCGATGTCGAGTCCGGCGTGCAGGGTGCCCCACCGGGCTCCGAAGCCCGATGTCAGGATGCCTCGGGCAGGAAAGGTGAACTGGGGGCGCCGAAGTCGCGCCTCCCGCTGCGCCCGCTCCTGAGCGAAGGCCGCGCCGTTGGCCAATTCCTGTCGATGGATCCCAGCATCGAAACCGTTTGCCACAGGGATGATCTGCATCCCCGAGGCGTCGGGGAGGGCAGATGGGGACGCCGCAGAGTCGGCGACCAACACCGGCTGCTGCGCCTCGGTTTCGTCGACCGCTGCGTTCGCTGCGGCGGCGATCGCGCCGACGGCGATAGCAGTGATGACCAACCTGCTGTGCACCGCACCGGTGGCCGCGGGGGTTCGTCGATGCGCTCCGCCAGATGCGCGGAGGGTAGCGCCCGACTGCGCCCGAGACGACGGTGGACGTTCCCTAAGGCGTGCCCCGCCGACGGGAGCCGGCACGGTCGGTGACGCTGCCTTCGTGGCACCTTTCGGTGGGAGCAGCAGCCGTGGCGACTCATCTGCCACATCGTTGAGGTCGTCGAGTTCCGGTGCGCTCAACACCTCGAAGTCCATAGCGAACGGATCGCTGCGACAATTGGCCATATCCAGCAACGCGCCGAACTCGCCGAAGGCGATGATCTCGGTGACGTCAGTGGCCCCACGATCGGCCGGCGCGTCTGGTCGCGCGAGTCGGTGGTGCACCACTTCGAAGTCGATCCTTTGCCGTTACCGATTCGTTATCTGGTTGGCGAGACGCTAACCCAACACCGGCTACTGGGCAAGCCCGCGAAGCCGATGAACGCCCCCGCCTGACATCACACGTTACTTAATGGGTTGGGACGCAATCTGTTTAATCAGTAACGCACGCAACAACGTGAGGAGCTACTTTGCTAAGTACGTACGTAGTAGAACCAGATTACGGACGACCTTCAGGCTCGGACGTCGTTCGTGACACCTCAATACAGCTCCCCGCCGCCGCGAGACTGGCACCTCCCTAACGCACCGGAGGTCGGCTCGAAGGGGCTGGGCCGGAGCGGATGCGAGTGCTGGCTCGGCACCCGCCCCGGCAGGACGCCCGTCACCGGGCGATGTGGCTCACTGATTGGTCCAGCACTTCCAACTACACAAGCTAGTACTAACCTACGCAGTAGGATATCCTACGTATGTAGTCCGTAGATTCGAAACGCGGTCCGGGCCTGTAGCGGGAGGAGTCTTATGGTCGCCGATGCGCCACCGGTCGGGGAACTGGAGGCACGCCGCCCCTTCCCCGCCCGGATGGGCCCGAAGGGCAATCTGATCTACCGACTGATCACGACCACTGATCACAAGTTGATCGGCATGATGTATTGCGTCGCGTGTTTCGCGTTCTTCCTCATCGGCGGGTTGATGGCGCTGTTCATTCGCACCGAACTCGCGGTGCCCGGCCTGCAGTTCCTGTCCAACGAGCAGTACAACCAGCTGTTCACCATGCATGGCACGGTGATGCTGCTGTTCTACGCGACGCCCATCGTGTTCGGGTTCGCCAATCTGGTGCTGCCGCTGCAGATCGGGGCGCCCGACGTGGCGTTCCCGCGGTTGAATGCGTTCTCGTTCTGGCTCTTCCTGTTCGGTGCGCTGATCGCCACTGCCGGGTTCATCACCCCCGGCGGTGCCGCGGACTTCGGTTGGACCGCCTACACGCCCTTATCTAGTGCTATCTATTCGCCAGGCGCCGGCGCCGACCTCTGGATTCTCGGCCTGATCGTCGGCGGGCTGGGGACGATCTTAGGCGCGGTCAACATGATTACCACCGTGGTGTGTATGCGTGCGCCGGGCATGACGATGTTTCGGATGCCGATTTTCACCTGGAACATCTTGGTGACGTCGATTCTGGTGCTGCTGGCGTTCCCGCTGCTGACCGCGGCCCTGTTTGCGTTGGCCGCCGACCGTCACCTCGGCGCGCACGTCTACGACCCTGCCAACGGCGGTGTGCTGCTGTGGCAGCACCTGTTCTGGTTCTTCGGTCACCCCGAGGTGTACATCATCGCGCTGCCGTTCTTCGGCATCGTCAGTGAGATCTTCCCGGTGTTCAGCCGCAAGCCGATCTTCGGGTACACCACGCTGATCTACGCCACGCTGGGCATCGCGGCGCTGTCGGTGGCGGTGTGGGCGCACCACATGTACGCGACCGGTGCGGTGCTGCTGCCCTTCTTCTCGTTCATGACCTTCCTGATCGCCGTCCCGACGGGCATCAAGTTCTTCAACTGGATAGGCACGATGTGGAAGGGGCAGTTGACGTTCGAGACACCGATGCTGTTCTCCATCGGTTTCATCGTCACGTTCCTTCTCGGTGGTCTGTCCGGTGTGCTGCTGGCCAGCCCGCCGCTGGACTTTCAGGTCACCGACAGCTACTTCGTCATCGCGCACTTCCACTACGTGCTGTTCGGCACGATCGTGTTCGCGACCTATGCGGGCATCTACTTCTGGTTCCCGAAGATGACGGGCCGCCTGCTCGACGAGCGCCTCGGCAAGCTGCACTTCTGGCTGACGTTCATCGGCTTCCACACCACCTTCCTGGTGCAGCACTGGCTGGGCAACGAGGGTATGCCGCGCCGCTACGCGGACTACCTGCCCAGCGACGGGTTCACGACGCTGAACGTGATCTCGACGATCGGCGCGTTCATCCTCGGTCTGTCGACGCTGCCGTTCCTGTGGAACGTGTTCAAGAGCTGGCGGTACGGCGAGGTCGTCACGGTCGACGATCCGTGGGGTTACGGCAACTCGCTGGAGTGGGCCACCAGCTGCCCGCCGCCGCGGCACAACTTCACCGAGCTGCCCCGCATCCGTTCCGAGCGCCCGGCGTTCGAGCTACACTATCCGCACATGATCGACCGGATGCGCCGCGAGGCACATGTGGGCCGGTCGCACGGACCCGAGGACGGCGACGTTACCCGGCTCGACGACGCTCAAGTGCGCACCTAAACCGATCGGCCACAATGCTGATATGCAAAGGCGCGCGCTATTCCAGCCTGATGCGCGGTCACGGCCGACGCGGCCTCATGCCGCTGTTGAGGCCGCAGCGGGTCGGTGAATCACCTAAAAGGCCTACATGATTCGGGGAGACTTCGAGATGGCCGAGGTGATGTGGGAGGCCGCCGAACCCTGCCTTACGGAAGCGCAGCGTGTGACGGCGCTCACGGCGCTACACGTTGGTGAGCCGAGCATGGCCATTCTGGTGGTAGTAAAAGCCCTGTCCCGCAGCGGTTATCCACTGCCGTCCGAGCTGCACGAGGAATTCCACGAGTGGTTGCGGCAGCGTCCAGGTGCAGGTTCAAACCCCGAGTGGTCGCTCCTCGAACTCCGCATCATGGCAGCCGACGTGAAGGCAACCGCCGACGTAAGCATGATCAACGGTTGTTTCGGCGATGCAACCCTCTGCTACTTCATCCTCGACGACGCTGGCGTGGCGGATGCCTCCCCGGAGCAACAAGCCGACGCGCTGAGGGCATGGCTATCAGCTAATCGACCGAGTCCATCGCTGCGAGCAGATATGCGGCTCAATGGATTCGGATTTCTCCTCGACACTCCCGAACCTCCGTCATGCGACGGGCTGGGCACGCCGTGAACGTTTTCGGGTCGCGGCAGCCGACCGCACACTGGGTCGAATACCGTAAATCGACATCGCGCTCGCAGAGACGATCGCAGGGAGGCGAGACGAGCGGAGGCAGACGAGCGAGGTTGCGGTCTGGCTACGCTACGCCGATAGTCCTCAACGGCAGCGTGAGATCTCAGACGTGAACGTAGTTGGCACACGGGAATCTTTGGCTCTCTATTCGGACTGGGCGTACGCGTCAGCGGTGGGCGTGCTGACGCTTGCATTGTTGCTTCTTGCGGCGACTTTCGCGATCGGTCGGACTCGGACACTCGAGAGGTCTATGGCACCTGTAGGGGTCTCGCTCGACAGCGCAAGCCCGGGTGTCGTCACCGAGATGCCGCGGCGATCGCGGGCAGAACGTCTGGAGCGTGCTGGAATAGCGGTTGTCTTCGTGGGTGCCGTCTTACTCCTGATGTGCATTGTGCTGCGCGGCTTGGCGACCTCGCGTGCCCCCTGGGGCAACATGTACGAGTTCATCAACTTGACTTGCTTCTGCGGCCTCGTCGCCGCGGCAGTAGTGTTGCGCCGCCCGCAGTTTCGCGTGCTGTGGGTGTTCGTCCTGATCCCTGTGTTGATTCTGCTCGCGGTGTCGGGCAAGTGGCTCTATGCCGACGCCGCGCCCGTGATGCCTGCGCTGCAGTCGTATTGGTTGCCTATTCATGTGTCGGTGGTGAGCCTCGGCTCCGGTGTGTTCCTTGTCGCCGGAGTGGCGAGCATTCTGTTCCTGGTCAAGACGTCGACTCGTGGTGAGCTGCGGGGCGACGGGAGGAACGGGTACGTCGCGGGCATCATGTCAAGGTTGCCCGATGCGCAGGTTCTGGACAGGATCGCCTACCGCACCACGATCTTTGCGTTCCCGACGTTCGGGTTTGGCGTCATCTTCGGCGCGATCTGGGCCGAGGAGACGTGGGGACGCTTCTGGGGTTGGGACCCCAAGGAGACGGTGTCGTTCATCGCGTGGGTTGCCTACGCGGCCTACTTGCATGCCCGCGCCACCGCGGGGTGGCGTGACAGGAAAGCTGCTTGGATCAACGTGGCCGGCTTCGTGGCGATGGTCTTCAACCTGTTTTTCATCAATCTGGTGATTGCTGGGCTGCACTCCTACGCCGGGGTGGGCTGACGTCGAGGCCAGAGGGTGCGGACGTGTCCGGCACACCAGTTTCGTCTGGCCGCGTCATGACCGCGGCTGAACTCATGACTCCCGTGGTGTCGTCTCGACGACCATGCCTGACCTCCGCCCCGCCCCGGACGGCGCCGCGTACCAATTCCGGGCGCCCCGCCCCTGCCTTGACGGGCACTGGGGCTCCCGGGTTCTACCGCCACGACCTCGACGGCCTGCGCGGTATCGCCATCGCGCTGGTCGCGGTGTTCCACGTGTGGTTCGGCCGGGTCTCCGGTGGCGTCGACGTGTTCCTCGCGCTGTCCGGTTTCTTCTTCGGCGGCCGGCTGCTGCGCGCCGCCCTGACGTCGACCGCCTCCCTGGCACCCGTGCCCGAGGTCAGGCGTCTGATCCGGCGCCTGCTTCCCGCACTGGTGGTGGTCCTCGCGGCCTCCGCGGGGTTGACGATCCTCGTTCAGCCCGAGACCCGGTGGGAGACGTTCGCCGATCAGAGCCTCGCGAGCCTCGGCTATTACCAGAACTGGGAACTGTCGAGCACGGCAGCGAACTACCTGCGCGCGGGAGAGGCGGTCAGCCCGCTGCAGCACCTTTGGTCGATGTCGGTGCAGGGGCAGTTCTACCTCGCATTCCTGCTGCTGGTATTCGGCATCGGCTTCCTGCTGCGCCGCCTACTCGTGGGCAGGCACCTGCGGGTCCTTCTAATCGTCCTGCTATCGGCGCTCACCATCGGCTCATTCGTGTACGCGATCGTTGCGCACCAGGCCGACCAGACCACTGCCTACTACAACAGCTTCGCCCGGGCCTGGGAGTTATTGCTCGGGGCGCTGGCGGGGGCGTTGGTGCAGCACGTCCGGTGGCCGATGTGGCTGCGCACCCTCGTCTCGGCGCTCGCACTGGCCGCGATCCTGTCTTGTGGCGCGTTCATCGACGGCGTCGCGGAGTTCCCCGGACCGTGGGCGCTGGTCCCGGTCGGGGCGACCATCCTGCTCATCCTGAGCGCCGCCAATCGTGCCGCCGACCCGCACCTCGCCCGCGCCGACGGCCGGATGCCCCTGCCGAACCGCCTCCTGGCCACCAAGCCGTTCGTCTCCCTCGGCGCGATGGCCTACTCGCTGTACCTGTGGCACTGGCCGCTGCTGATCTTCTGGCTCGCCTACAGCGGACATACACAGGCCAACCTGGCCGAGGGCGCGGGCGTCCTGCTGGTGTCCGGGGTTCTGGCCTGGCTGACGACCCGCTACATCGAGGACCCGCTGCGGCTGCGTGCGACCAGCTCGGCGAAAAAGGCGAAGGCCGCCCTACCGCTGCGCACGCGCCTGCTTAGGCCCACCATCGTGTTGGGCACGGTGGTGACGCTGGTGGGCGTGGCGCTGACGGCGGCGTCGTTCACCTGGCGCGAGCACGTGGCGGTCCAGCGCGCCAACGGCGAAGAGCTGGCCGGGCTGTCGCCCCGCGACTACCCCGGTGCACGCGCGCTGATCGACCACGCCAAGGTCCCCAAGCTGCCGATGCGGCCGACGGTCCTGGAGGCCAAGGACGACCTGCCGCAGAGCACCGCCGACAGCTGTATCAGCGATTTCGCGGACCCGAGTCTGCGCGAGTGCGCTTTTGGTTCAAAAACCGCGACCCGCACCATCGCGGTGGCGGGCGGCTCGCACGCCGAGCACTGGATCACTGCGCTGGACCTGCTCGGCCGGCTCTACGGCTTCAAGGTCGTGACCTATCTCAAGATGGGCTGCCCCCTATCAGGAGAGCGAGCGCCCCGTATTCCGGGGTCAGGAGAGCCGTACCCGCAGTGCTTTGATTGGGTTCAAGCCGCCATGGGCGAGATCGTCGCTGACCGACCAGATTTCGTGTTCACCACCGTGACACGACCACGGGATACGCAACCCGGCGACGTCATGCCAGATGTGTACCTGCCGATCTGGCAGGCGTTCGCAGAAAGCGGTGTGAAGGTGCTTGGCATGCGCGATACACCGTGGCTGGTCCGCAACGGCGAACCTTTCTTCCCTAGCGACTGTCTGGCCGACGGCGGCGACGCGACGACGTGTGGCATGCCACGAGCGCTCGTCCTCGACGACGTCAATCCCGCTGCAGATCTCACGAATCGTTTCCCGCTGATGAAAGTGATCGACATGAGTAATGCGATGTGTCGCGACGATTATTGCCGAGCCGCCGAAGGGAACATCCTGATCTACCGAGATTCTCACCACTTGACGGCGACGTACGTGCGGTCCATGGCGCCAGAACTCGGGCGCAGGATTGGTGCTTTGACGCGATGGTGGCCCTAGCTGGGCCGTGATGCGCGCACCATGGGCGTTCTGGCTTGAGGCTGCCAGAGCTTGCTCGGTTGCCATCGTTTCTCCAGAGCGGATTCACGTAGTCCATCGCCACCACATTCCAACCATCGCGACGCCACCAACAAGTACTATCTAGGTACGTAGATAATGCGGCGGCGAGGAGAGTCCCCTCAGGGTGCGTTGCTGCGGCTACACAAGACGAGAGGGAGGAGAGGCCTCGCCGTTTGGCAGGCCCGAAGTTGGGCATGGCATACAAAAGTGAGCCACGGGGCAGAGCGCAAGCAACACGGCGTTCCGCTGGTAACGGCGAGATCGCCGCTGCCCTCGTGCAGTGGGCCGGGTCTCGGGGGTGGGCTGCGCGGACCAGTCCCGATGGATGCTGGCACTTCTACGACCCCGATGGTGAGTACGTGGCGTACTGGCCATCGAAAGCATCCTCAGGCCCCGGTCACCGTTGGTAGACAGTGCAGCTCACCCGTTCCCCGGCAGCGCCTTGCAACGCCGGCAGGATTATTCGTGTAGCCAATGCGTGCGGGTGCGCTGGCGGCCCTGCAGCCAAATGGCGCCGTCGATATCCAATGCGGCGATCCGAGTGAGGCGCGGGCGCCTTCGCGCCACATTGGTTGCGGGGCAACAGACCTCGGGTAGGTCAGTCCGTCTACACGGGTTTCTCGCCGAGCCGTTGGCGGCACGAAGACGTTCTGCCACACAGCGGTTCCCCTGGGGGCGTCGGAGAGGGTCTCTCGGCGGCGCCGGCGCTCGCCTTTGAATCTGTCGGGTTGCATGCGTGTCGTCGACGTCGGCGGATGCCGCCGGGCGCGGGTTCGCGCAATTGGGGTTGACGAGTCATATGCACACATGCGTATTATTGCATGTATGGTAGATCGCAACGGCGAGAAGGTAGGTCGCCTCGGCGCGGACGGGGCGCCCACTAATAGGACCCTGGCACTCGACCTGACAGACCTGCTTCCCGACAGCGACGAACGCTGCGCTGACCGCCTGACGCGCGGCCTGGTGGATGACGGGATCATCGAACAGGCCCACGTTATCGACGGCGACACGCCCAAACCCCGCCTGTGCGTGCACTATGACACCGAGGCTGCGTCCGCGACAGAAGTGCGGCGGCGGGCTCTGGAGGCGGCCGACACGATTACGTCGACGTATGGGCACCTGCGGTGGTCGACCACAGGCACTCATGACGATATGGCGATGCGCACTGCGCTCGTCGACACGCTGTCGACGATCCCCGGCGTCGTCGCCGCAGCCGCGACACCAGATTCAGTCGAGCTGGAGTTCGAGCGGACGACGGTGACCGCCCAGGAACTCGTAGACGTGATCGCCACGCAGGTGGCGCCGTCGGGGAGCGCCGCGGACGCGGAAGCAGCCGTCGCGCACGACGGAGACGACGCCGACCATCAACACGGTCACGGCGGGATTTTCGGCGAACGCACCGAACTGGTCTTTGCGGGACTGGCGGGCGCGCTCCTACTCACGGGCTGGTTATTGGCCGCCTTCGCCGATACGCCACGGTCGGCCGAGGTGGTGGTCTACGGCCTGGCGTTCTTCTTCGGCGCGTTCTTCACCGTGCAGGAAGCCTTCGTCAGTGTGCGGCAGGGCCGGTTCGAGATCGACTTCCTCATGCTCGTCTCCGCTGCGGGTGCGGCGGCGCTCGGCGAAGTCGCCGAAGGCGCGCTCCTGCTGTTCCTCTTCAGTGTCGGACACGCACTCGAGGGCTATGCGATGGGCCGGGCTCGCCGGGCGATCGAAGCGCTCGCCGAACTCGCCCCCAAGACGGCGCTGGTGCGACGCGGCGGCACCGGCGATACCGTCGAAGTGTCCGTCGCGGACCTGCGCATTGGGGACATCGTCGTCGTGCGCCCCAACATGCGTCTGGCCGCAGACGGCTTCGTCGTGGCAGGCAGCAGCAGTATCGATCAAGCCCCGGTGACCGGGGAAAGCGTGCCCGTCGACAAGAATCCGGTCCCGGACGTGGCGGCAGCTGCGGCGTCACCCGAGCTCATCGACGCGGCATCGCGAGTGTTCGCCGGCACCATCAACGGCGCCGGCGCCATCGAGATTCAGGTGACCCGGCTCACCAGTGACTCCACCCTGGCCCGAGTGGTGCGTCTGGTGGCCGAGGCGCAAACCAAGACCACCTCCACGCAGCGTTTCACCGACCGCTTCCAGCGGATCTTCGTGCCCGCGATCCTGGTCGGTGTGGTCCTGCTGCTCTTCGCCGGGTTCGTGATCGGCGAGCCGTTCACTGACACGGTGTACCGGGCGCTTGCCGTCCTGGTGGCGGCCAGCCCGTGTGCGCTGGCGATTGCCACGCCCAGCGCGGTGTTGTCGGCGGTAGCGCGGGCGGCGCGGGCCGGCATCCTCATGAAGGGCGGTGCCGCGCTGGAGGAACTTGGCCGGGTCGACGTGCTGGCCTTTGACAAGACCGGCACCCTCACCGAGGGGCGGCCCCGGATCGCCGCTGTCTGCGCCACCGCAGACAGCGGCGACGTCGAATTGCTGAGGATCGCCGTTGCCGTTGAGGAACAAAGCGACCATCCGCTCGCCCGAGCCATCGTCCGCGACGGCCGCGCGCGCCTGGCCGGGGCGGTGACACCCCGCGCGACCGACGTCCGTGCCGTGATCGGCCGCGGCATCGTCGCGTCCGTCGATGGGGTCGAGGTCTGCATCGGCAAGACCGAGTTGTTCACCGACGCCGCTGAGCCCCCGCCGGCTGAGCTGGCGGCCGAGGTGAATCGTCTTGAGCAGGCGGGTCGCACGACGATGCTCGTCCGCGCGGGCGACCGCTGGTTGGGCGCGATCGGATTGATGGACCTTCCTCGGCCGGAGGCGTCGGCGGTCATCGCACGTCTTGCCGCACTCGGCGTGAAGAACACCGTGATGCTGTCGGGGGACAACCAGCGGGTGGCCGATGCCGTCGCCGCCGAAGTCGGTGTCGCCGACGCCCGCGGCGATCTGATGCCCGAGGACAAGGTGGCCCAGATCGCCGCCCTGCGGGAACGCCACGGCCGCGTCGGGATGGTCGGCGACGGCGTCAACGACGCGCCCGCCATGGCCGGCGCGAGCGTGGGTATCGCGATGGGGGCGGCGGGCTCCGACGTGGCGTTGGAGACCGCTGACGTTGCACTGATGGCCGACGACTTGCGCGCGTTGCCGTTTGCGGTGAGCCTGAGCCGCCGCTCCTCGCGCGTCATCAAGCAGAACCTGTGGGCAAGTCTCGGAATCGTCGCGGTCCTCATCCCGGCGACGGTCTTCGGCCTGGGCATCGGTCCCGCCGTGCTCATCCACGAAGGCTCGACGCTCATCGTCGTCGCCAATGCGTTGCGCCTGCTCGGGATGCCTATGCAGTCGGTCACCCCAGCTGCGCCGCGCGTTGAGCGTGCAGAAGAGACGCCATGACGATCGACCCGTCCAATGCCGCAGATGAATTCGAGCATGCCGACGTGGACACGGTGGTCATCTTCGTGGACATCGCTGGGTTCACTGCTTTCACCGAGACCCACGGTGATCATCGCGCTGCCGAACTGGCAGATCGGTTCGCCACCACAGCCGCCAGGGTCCTCGGGCCCGGCGACGACATGATCAAGACCCTCGGCGATGCCGTGATGATCACCAGTTCGGACCCCACCGCGGCGCTGGCCTTCCTCCGGCGACTCCACGACGAGACCAGTGGCATCGACGGCTTTCCATTGTTGCGCGCCGGCATCTGTGCTGGGGCGGTGGTGAAGCGCAGCGGTGACGTCTTCGGGTCGACGGTCAACACTGCAGCCAGACTGGCCGCCGTCGCCAAGCCAGGCCAGATTGTCGGCAACGCCGCGGCCGCGGCCGCGCTTCGGGGAACCGACCTCCTGGCGATGACGTCGTTGGGCCCGCTTCGGTTGCGGAACGTCGGTGCGCTGGTGGAAGCGTTCGCCCTCGACGTCGGAACCCGCCACCAGGAGCACGTCGATCCGATATGTCGGATGCACGTCACGACAGACGCCCAACCGTTGACGATCGCGCACGAGGAAGACACCTACCGGTTCTACTTCTGTTCGACGGCCTGTTTACGCCAATTCGCGCGTCGCGTCGGTGATGTGCGCCCGCCCTCTGGCGATGAGGACCCGCCGACCACGCAGTCGTTCGTCGGTGAGGTTGCGGCGCACTTCGGCGCGCGGGCGTCCTCGCCCCGCGGCCGGAATGCCGAGTCGACCTCACCTCCGTCAACCTTCCCGTAGAGGCCGAAGATGACCTCGTGTCACGAATAGTGTTCGCCGACAACGTAGGTCGCGCCGGGACCTAACCGGTCACCCGGTGGCGGGAAACGGACCCGCTGCTCATCGACACCCATCGCCGAGGGACGGTGGTTTCCTTGATAAGTCGCAGACATGGATGGTGTGTCTTGGCGCGAGCGCTCGCATACGGGCGCTGTCGCGTTCGACGAAACCACCGACGGCGATGGGCGGGACAGAGCGTCAGCATCGTTTGTGCGGGATGGCGCTGCCGAGGACCTCTATGGGTACCGGGTTGCGTTCGCTGGGGAGCGGGTTTGGTGATGTGGGTGACGATCGCGCTTTTGGTCTTGCGCGCGCGGTTTCGCGAAGGTGCCGAGCGGGGTGCGGCGTGTGACCGCTGGGCGTTTCTGGCTTGGACGTCAGATCTGCCAGTCCTGGGCTCCGTCATTTTCGTCGTAGGTACCGACGGAGTTCTTGACGACGACCGGGTCCCCGCTGCCGAAGTTGTCGTAGAACCACTGCGCATTGGCTGGACTCAAATTGGGGCACCCGTGGCTGACGTTGCGCTTGCCCTGATCGGCGACTGACCAGGGCGCGCCGTGAACGAAGATGCCGGTGTTGCTGATGCGCACCGCGTCTTTGACCTTGAGCTTGTACCCCTCGGCTGCGTCGATCGGCACACCGTAGGTGGAGGAGTCCATCACCATGTCCGCGAACTTTTCGAGCACGTAATAGGTGCCGTTGGGTGTTTCGTATCCCGGCTTTCCTAATGACACCGGCATGGTCTTCTCCAGTGTGCCGTTGCGCATGACCTCCATTTGGAGGGTGGCGTTGTCGATAGTCGCCACCAACGAGTCGCCGGTGCGGAAGCTCGATTTCGTGCCGCTGGCATCGATGCTGACCGTGGTGTTGGCGGGCCAGAAGTCGATGGGCCGCCATCTGAGTTGAGTCGCGCTCATCCAGTAGAACTTCCCGGGAACCGCGGGGGTGGAGGAGATGTGGACGGCTTGTTCAGCCAGCGTGCGGTCGGCGATGGGCCGTTGGAAATTGATGATGATGGGTTTGGCGACGCCGACCGTCGAGCCGTTCGTCGGGTTGAACGTGGGGGGAGCGAAGACCGGTGGGCCGAGGTAGGGCGCCGGGTTCTGGCCGGGGGGTGTGTCTTCGGTAGCCGTCGGCGATGGGCCGGGAAAAGTGCCGGATAGCGGTGGGAGGAAGGGATTCGGCGCTGCCGCGTCGGGGACCGTGAGGGGGTCGCCGGGTGCGGGCACGGGTATCTGTGGCTCGGCGGAGGCCGACGGCGCCGTCAGCACAGTCACAGCCGCTAGAGCGGTCGTCATCATGGCCAAGATTTGCCTGGCTGGCGAGCACCGCATACGGGCCTCTCCGTTCCACTGGTCGCCGACCGATGCTCGCTGCGGCTGACGACGATTTGTTGCTACGTAGTTTAATAGTAGATGATGTGGCGTCGTCGGGCGCCGCAGTGTGGCTGCTGAACTGCGTCGTCGATGCGTGAATTCGGAAACGGTGGATGCGGAGGGTGTCGGACTTCGTGGATGGTGTCACCGTGATCGCTACGTCTGGTCACGTTCTCCTCGCGGTGTTCGTGTCGGCGTTAGCTGGGTTGGTGTCGTTCGCGTCGCCCTGCGTCGTCCCTCTCGTGCCCGGGTACCTGTCTTACCTCGCGGCGGTGGTCGGCGTGGATGACCAAGCGCGCGCCCAGCCGCTGGCCAGGGCACGTCTGCGGGTGGCGGGGGCCGCGGGGTTGTTCGTTGTCGGCTTCACGGCGGTATTCCTGATGGGAACCGTCGCGATTCTGGGTCTGACGACGACGATTATCGCCAATGGGGTGCTGTTGCAGCGCATCGGCGGAGTCGTCACAATCGTGATGGGTCTGGTGTTCATGGGTTTCTTCCCGGCGCTGCAACGCGACGCGCGGTTTACGCCCACGTCGTTGTCCACCCTGTGGGGTGCGCCGCTCCTGGGGGCGGTGTTCGGGCTGGGCTGGACCCCGTGTTTGGGCCCGACGCTGACGGGGGTCATCGCTGTCGCATCTGCCACCGAAGGGCCCAACGTCGCGCGCGGCATCGTGCTCGTCGTCGCCTACTGTGTGGGCCTGGGCGCTCCGTTCGTGCTATTCGCGCTGGCATCCGGACGGGCAATGAGGGCACTGGGCTGGCTGCGACGAAACACCCGCCAAATCCAGGTCTTCGGCGGCGTGCTCCTCGTCGCGGTCGGCATCGCACTGCTGACCGGGCTGTGGAACGAGGTGGTGTCATGGGTGCGCGATGCGTTCGTCAGCAACACCACACTTCCGATATGACGCAGTCGCTTTCGAGCCCTCCGCGCCGTCGCTCTTTCCGGGGACACCTGTGCTGATCGTGAAGCGCCGAGGCGGTCATGGCGAATCGACCGCGGGATGGGAATGGGGACGGTGATGGCCACGTCTGCTGCCCCCCGACGCTGGGTCGTGCGGGCTGTGTTGCTCGGGGTTGCACTGCTAGCGGGCGTTACCGCTGCCGCGATCGGCGCCCAGGCTCTGCCCGAGGCGCTGGTGGTGACCGGGCTGAGCGATCCCGGGCCGATCACCACCTACGGGCTGTCCTTCCTGCGCGCCGCCGGAGAGATCGCTGCGATGGTGGCGATCGGACACTTCCTGTTCGCGGCGTTCCTCGTTCCGCCGCAGGCAAGTGGAGTGCTCGACGTCGACGGGTACCGGGCGCTTCGGATCGGCGCTGCCGCTTGCGCGATCTGGGCGATGTGCGCTGCGCTGTTGGTGGCGCTGACGATCTCCGACGTGTCGGGGGTGCCGTTGACCGAGCTCACACCGCTGGACATATGGTCGGCGGCCGACCTCGTCGAAACCACCGCGGCGTGGCGCACCACCTCGATTCTGGCCGCGGTCGTCGCGGTAGCGAGCCTGCCGGTGCTGCGGTGGTCGTGGACGCCTGCCCTACTGGCGGGCGCCCTGGCGACGTTGATGCCGCTGGCCGTGACAGGGCACTCCTCCTCGGGCGGCTCACACGACATCGCGACCAACAGCCTGATCATTCACCTGGTTGCCGGGACATTGTGGGCCGGCGGATTGCTGGCGCTGCTTGGGCACGCGCTGCGCGGCGGCAGCCACACCGACATCGCCGCCCGGCGTTTCTCGGGTCTGGCGCTGTCGTGCTTCGCGTCGATGGCCGTGAGCGGATTCGTCAACGCGGCGGTCCGGATCGACGTGTCGACCATCTTCGACAGCACCTACGGGCTCCTCGTCGTGGGCAAGGTGACAGCGCTGGCCGGCCTCGGTGTGATCGGCTGGCGACAGCGGCGGTCGTCGATCGTTGCGCTGCAGCGTGATCCGACGTCGCGCCGACCGCTGCTGCGGCTCGCACTCACAGAAGCCGCCCTGTTTGGCGTCGCAGTCGGCCTGGCGGTCGGGCTCGGTCGCACGCCACCGCCGCCCGTGACGCGCGAACCCGTTCCGGCCGAGGCTGCGCTCGGCTTCGACCTCACCGAGGCGCCGACGATCGCGCGGGTGTTCGTCGAATGGCGGTTCGACCTGATATTCGGCACGGCGGCGGTCGTCATGGCCGGCATCTACCTTGCTGCGGTGTATCGGCTGGCTCGCCGCGGTGCCCCGTGGTCAACGCGGCGCACCGTATCGTGGCTGATCGGCTGCGTCGTTTTGCTGTTCGCCACTTCGTCAGGACTCGGCATGTACATGGCGGCGATGTTCAGCATGCACGCCGTCGCTCAATTGGTGCTCACAATAGTGGTGCCGGTGTTGCTCGTGCAGGGCGCACCGGTGACCCTCGCGCTGAGGGCCTTGCGGGCAGCCGAACCCAAAGCGGTGCCGGGGCCACGCGAATGGCTGGTCAGCGCGCTGAATTCGTCACTGCTGCGTTTCATCGCTCATCCGTGGACGGCGCTGACGCTTCTCGTGGTGGGCGTGTACGGGCTCTGCCTCGAAGTGGTCTTCGATGCTGCCGTAAGCGAACACGCCACGCACATGCTGATGATCGGGTACTTCCTGCTCAGCGGTGCACTGTTCTTCACCGCCGTCGGCGGCGTCGAGCCGCTGGTACCACGGCCGATGCCCAAGCGGGGCCGGATCGCGATGCTGTTTCTCGCGCTGTCGCAGTTCATCATTGCCGGGGTCGTGGTGATGAACATGCGTGAGGTTCTCGGTGGCGCCTTCTACCGCTCCTTGAGACTGAGCTGGCATGCGAACTTGCTGGGCGACCAGCGGCTGGGAGGTCAAGTGATTGCCGCCGGCGGGGTTGTGGCAATGCTGGCGGTGCTCGCGGTACTGATCGCGCGGCGCCGCCGCTCGACTGCGATCGAGCAGAGGACGGCTGCGCCGAGCCTGGGCTCATGACGACGGAGACCGCATTGTTGGCATAGCGGCTGCATCACATTGGTCCTCGGGCTAGGCGCGTGCGGGGCCCCGACCCGGTATCGCGCAATGCTCTCGCCCGTTCACAGGGACGCCCTTCTCCCGCAGATGATTTCGGGCCATGCCCAGGCCGTCGGATTGTCCCGTCTGCGGTGAGAGCTCGGGCGCCGACCACAGCACCCTCGAGCCGTGTTCGTCAGGATCCGGCAGGCGGCCGATCAGATGACGCGGGGCGGGGGGTGCGGGGCCCGGCATCAACCATCATCATCATCATCATCCGAACCAGTGCAGCTGGCCAACCGCTTGCATCTCGCACTGATGGTCGCCCACCACGCAGAGGCGATTCGAGACGGCGCGTACTGAGGTCGAAGCGAGACTTCACCGCGACGGACCGACTTCGCGCAGAAGCCATCTCCCTGTCACCCAACGCGAGATCGGTGTACTGCGGTCGATGTCGACCCCTCAGATCGCCGTCGACGCGGGGTGCTGCTTTCATGTTCGCGCCCGCACACGTCCCGAGGTATGGAACCGGTGCGCCGAGAGCTTTCGGCAGTCACCGCGGCTATCCGTTCAATGCCTGTTCGACTGCGGCCTTCAAGTCGTCGTAGCTCCTGAATTCCACTTCGGTTCCGTCGATGAAGAAGGTCGGTGTGCCCTTGACCCCGAGGGCCTTGCCGTCAGCGACATCGACATTGACACGGTCGAGTGTGGCGGGGTCGTTGTAGGCGGCATCGAACGCCGCCATGTCGAGTCCGAGTTCGGCTGCGAATCCGCGGAATCGAGAGTCCGCCGGAGTTTGTTGTTCGCCCCACTCGCTCTGCGTCTCGTACATCTTCTTGTACATCGGCTCGAACTTGTCCTGTTGGGCGGCCGCCTCGACCGCGCGCGCCGCCCGCTCTGCGTTGAAGTGAGACTGAATGGGGAAGTAGCGGATGACGAAGTTGACGCGGTCCCCGTACTCGGCGCGCAGCTGTTCGACCATCGGGAAGGCCGCGCGACACGCTTCGCATTCGAAGTCGAGGAACTCGACGAAGGTGACATCGCTGTTCGGCACGGTGGTGAGGCGGCGACTGTTGTCCCGGACCAGCTGACCGACGTCTTCACCCTGGCCTTGCGCGGAGGTGGGGGCGTCCTTGTCCTGGGTCGAGAGATACACGCCAACCCCGATGATCATGGTGATGACCGCGAAGACGGTCAGCAGAATGCGTGTGAGAGGTGCCATTGGAATGCGTCCTTCATAAGTTTCACCGAACGTCTGTGATGCGCCGGCGCAGCCCCGTACCGCAGCACCGACCCGAACCGCGCCCGCGGTTGAGCAACGCGTGTCCGACTATATACGGTGGAAGACCGTAGATCGGCCAAGCCCTCGGCTGGCGCTAGATCGGACGTTGGGGCGCGGATTCGATGGACGGCCGTCGAGTGAGACGCCACATTCCCCACCAGGCGACCGGCGCGAGAGCGACGACGGTCCACATTCCGGGCACGTAGCCGGCCCCTCCGGGATCGAGCCACGGGAACACCACAAAGTGCGCCAACTCCGTGAGGCCCAACGAGGCGAAGAACGTCCATGCCAGGTATCGGCCGATCGGGCGGCCGCGCCGCATGAGGACGGGAACCAACAGCCAGGCGCCCGCGGAGACGGCGACGAGCAGCACCACTGGCACCGAGTTCACCGCAGGGGTCGGCACACCCGTGACCGCCGCTAGGAATGCGAAGAACCCCATCTGCTTCTCTTCGACGCGGTGGGCGAGGAACAACAACAGGGCGATCCAATACGGCGCGCGAATGTCGGCCCAGCCGCCGCCACTCGGCCACACCAGCCACAGAAGCAAGCCCCCGACGAACCCGGCGGTAAAGATGAGCATGGTTGCCAGCCCGAGCGCCCAATAGCCCACGCTCAACGCCGCGGTCGTTAGCGCGACTGCGGCGGCGACGGCCGGCCACGGCCGCGCGTTCTGGTTCGACGTCGTGACCGCCATCGTCCTTCAGTCCCTTCGCCCGCCCACGAGTGCGGCAAGATCGGCAGGCGCGGCCATCGGGGTCATGAGGCCCGCGTCGACCCGATCGGTGTTGCCCCCGGGATAGCGCACGGTCAGCGATCCCGGCGCAGCGACGATCAGGCGAACAACCTGGCCGAAAGCTTCGCGACGGTCTCGGTGGCGCAGCGCCAAGGCCAGCATCGCCGCGTGATTGCAGGTGTGTAGCCAAGGGTCGGGTTGCGACACGATGTGTGCCCGTTCCAGATGCCGCCACCGCTGCCTGGCGGATCGTGTGCGCTTTGCAGCGGCCATCTCCCGCCGATACGCGTCCCGGGGGCGGCGCGACGGCGCTGCGCCCGACCGGCACAGACGACGAGTGTGCGCGGTGCTGCTCAACACCAATTCCGGTTCGGCAGTAGGTCGATCGCCGCGGCGAAGGCATTTCGCGGTCGCACCATCACCAGTGGTGTTCACTTCGACGGGTCGACTCGTCACGGGGATTCGTGGGTTCCGCAGCGCAGCAGGTGCATCCGCCGCTGCAGGTTTCCCGACGATCAAGGACCACCGGTCCGGGCGCCGGCGTCGGGGCGCAGCAGGCATCGACGGGTGTCGGGGAGGTGGGGAGGGTGACGTGGTGCGCCGCCGCTGCAGCTATCCGCTGCGGTTCGACGCCGGGTAGGGGATGGGTGCGTGCGGCGCGGATCGCGTTGAGGATGACGAGTACTTCTGCCGCCTCGTGGATCAATACCACGGTGGCCAGCCCGAGAACCCCGAAGGCGGCGAGGGAAATGAGGATGGTGATGATCGCCAGCGACAGTCCGATGTTCTGCAGCATGATTTTGCGGGCTCGGCGGGCGTGAGCGAGGACTTGGGGGAGGTGACGCAGATCTTCGCCCATCAGCGCGACATCGGCGGTTTCGATGGCGACGTCGGTGCCCATCGCGCCCATAGCAATGCCGATGTCGGCGGTGGCCAGTGCGGGGGCGTCGTTGACCCCGTCGCCGACCATGGCGATGGGCCGGCCGCCGGAGAGTTCGGACAGCAGGCGTGCTTTGTCTTCGGGAAGCAGGTCGGCGTGCACGACAGTGATGCCGGCGGCTTCGGCCACGGCCGTTGCCGTGCGGGAGTTGTCGCCGGTCAGCATCGCGGTGGTGATGCCCAGCTCGTGTAGTTGCCGTATCACTTCCGGCGCTTCGGGGCGCAGCTCGTCGCGGACCGCGATCGCCGCCACCACCACGGTGTCGCATTCGAGCAGGACCACTGTCGCCCCGGCCGATTGGAGGCGCACGACGTCGGCGGCGAATTCTCCGGCCGCGACCCAGCCCGGCTTCCCCAAACGGATCCTGCGACCCTCGACGCGGCCACTGATGCCATGGCCGACAACGGCAATCACGTCTTCAGCCGCGACGATGTCGCGGCCTGCAGCGTCGGTGATTGCCCGGGCCAGGGGGTGCCCACTACGGGACTCGACTGCGCAGGCGAGGCGCAGGGCTTCGGCCTCGCTGACGCCGCTGGCGGTCACCGTCTCTATCACTTGGGGGCTGTTTCGGGTCAGCGTGCCCGTCTTGTCGAGGGCAATCACGGCGATGCGTCCGAGTTCCTCGACGGCGGCGCCTCCCTTGACGAGGGCGCCTTGTCGACTGGCAGCGCCGACGGCGGCCACAACGGTGAGTGGCACCGCGATGGCCAGAGCGCAGGGTGAGGCGGCGACGAGGACCACGAGCGCGCGTTCGAGCCACAGCATCGGCTCGCCCACCAGCGCGCCAAACGCCGCAACAGCGGCGGCCAGAACCATGATCGCTGGGACGAGAGGGCGGGCGATCCGGTCCGCCAACCGCTGACCCGCACCCTTGCGCTCCTGAGCCTGTTCGACGATGTGAACGATGCGGGCGAGCGAGCTGTCGGCGGCGACGGCGGTGACGGCGACTTCGACCGCCCCGCCGCCGTTGATCGCACCGGCATGCACCTCACCGCCGGGTCCTGCCTCGACTGGAACCGATTCTCCGGTAATCGCCGACACGTCCAAGCTGGTGCGACCGGAGGTGATGACGCCGTCGGTGGCGGCACGGTCTCCTGGCCGTAACACCATCACGTCGTCGATGAGCAAATCGTCGGGGCGCACAGGGATTTCGTGGCCGTCGCGGATCACGGTCGCCGTTGGCGGCACGAGCGACAGCAGGGCGCGCAGGCTTCGGCGGGTTCGGGTGACGGCGTAGTGCTCGAGTCCTTCGGCGACGGAGAACAGGATTCCGAGCAGCGCGGCTTCTTCGACCTGTCCAAGCGCCACGGCGCCGACCGCGGCGATCGTCATCAGCGTGCCAACGCCGACGCGGCCGTGTCGAAGACGGCGAACGGCTCCCGGCGCGAACGTTGCGGCCCCGGCGGCAACCGCCGCGAGCTCAAGTCCCATGCCGATGGAGGAAAGACCGCTTCGGTGCAACGCCCAGCCGCCGAGGAGCAACGCCGCCGCCAGGGCCGCCAGCTGCAGTTCGCGGACTCCCCACCACTTGTCCGGTCCCGATCCGGGCTCGGTATCGACTCCATTGGCCGCGGGCCCGCAGCATGGGTCAGACATGGCGTGCCTCAGAGGCCGGTTGGCGGTATCCGTGCGCCAGCACGGCCTCGGTAAAGGATCGGCCGCGGTCGGTGAGTCGGTACATCACCATCCGGGCTTGCCGCCGAGAAGTCACCAGACCGGCGATCTTGAGCTGCCGCAGGTGGTGGGATACGAGGTTCTGCGACTGCCCGACCACCCAGGCCACGTCACATACACACAGTTCCTCGCCGGCAAGCAGCGCTGAGGCGATGGTCAGTCGCGTCGGGTCGCTCAGAGCCCGCGCCGCGGTTGCCAGTGATTCGGCGTCGACGAGTGACGGTAGCCGGGAACGGATTCGCTCGGCATGGGGCAGGTCCAAGCACAACAGATCGCAGTGATCAAGCTGCGGCTCACTCATCCGAACATACTAACGGACGTTAATATGTCCGAAAGGGTGGGGCTCCACCGGGCCGGCGTGCAAAGGGAGCGCAGCGCTTCCTACGTCGAACGGGACACGAGCCGAGCTCGGGCTGCCTCGTGGCGGCACCCCTGCCATTCGCAGGCCTGCATGTACGGAGATGGATAGTAGGAACCGGTGCTTACCCGGCGTGCCGTCGGCCCTGATGCCCGTGGGGCTGACAAGCTACGCGCGTGAGAGCCGTCGTCACCGGACTTGTCGCTATGACCGTGTTGCTCTGCGCGCCGACACCCGTCGCCGCCGCTGAGATCGGACAGCGCATCGCGCAGGCAGACGCCTACCTCGCCACTCGTCCCGGCACGGTGGGCTATGTGCTTCGCGACCGGACGACCGGACAGGCTCACCGCAACGACGCGGCTACCACGATGATGTGGACCGCATCCACTATCAAGCTAGCGATGGTGGTTGATCTGTTGACTCGGGCTCGCGCCGGCCAGATCGCCTTGACCCCGGCCGACCGCCAACTCATGGCCAACATGATGCACTCATCGGACAGCGACGCTGCCGATACGCTTTGGGAACGTTACAGCGGACCCGACAACATGGCGTTCAACCGCAATTTCGCCACGTACGGACTTACCAACCTGCAACCGCAGCAGGGGTTCAGCGGCACCTACCCGTACTGGGGTTTCCAAAAGGCCACGAGCGAAGACCTCGACCGGCTGATGAACTACACCCTCACCAGCTTGCCTGCGGCCCAAACCGCGGCCATCGTGTCGGAGATGCAACACCTCGACGCCAACCAGCAGTGGGGAGTGTGGGGAGCGGGCGCGGCCATGACTCCCGGCAACAAGAACGGGTGGTCCCAAGAACAGGGCGGCTGGGTCGTCAGCAGCGTCGGTTTCGCCGGCCCTCGACAACGCTACACATTGGCGATCATGAACTCGCTCAACGGCGAAGGCGCCTACGACGACGGCGTGGAAACGACCACGCGGCTGGCGCAGATTCTGCTGGCGCCCGCTTAGCGGGATTCACCACCAACGGACCTTAGGAAAACGTCCCAGAACGGGGAGGAACCTTCCGACGGCTTGTCCATAGGACTTATAGGCGTCCCCGTGCGTGTGAACGAGGTATGGCTCCTCCACCACGCGGACCTGCAATTCGATCGCCACGACTAGAAGAATCAATGCAGCCAGCGCCAACACATTCGGGACCATCAACGCTACGCCGGTCGCGAACGACAGCATCGCCGTGAAGATTGGGTTGCGCACAACCGCGAACGCGCCGCGGCGCACCAGGGTCGTAGCCTCCTGCGGATCGACGCCTATCCGCCACGAATCGCCCATGTCGTTCTGCGCGTACAGCGTTCCGGCGAGACCCCCGAGCGCCAACACGGACCCCAATGCCTGAAGCCCCCAGGCCTCGAAAGCAGCGAGTGGGGCTAGCACGCCAAACACCTGCAAAGCCGGCGCGAGGAGACCGAGCACCATGGCCACAACGAACCCGACGCCGGCGGCCCATTCCGGTGAGCCCGGCCGGCCGCTGATTCCGTGGAAGCCGGTGGAACCAGTAAGCCGATACTGGCGCCAACTCCGCCAGCCGAACCCGAGTGCGACGAACATCAAATACAGAACTAGAGCACCTATTGCAGCCACCGCAACCACCTCCAAAATCAAACATATGCAAACATTGCAATATGTGCAACTATCCGAAGGATGGGATTGATCCGCAGGCCCGGCGCTAACTCTGATGGCGCGAGTCGCGTAAGCCGGCCATATCCCCGCGTCCAATCGGTGAGACTTCCCCGGGACACCGGTTCTGCTGGTGCGGACATGTCCGTAGTTGGCGGTGATGCCCCCTGCCGATGACATCACCGGCTCGGTACGCGCACCATTGGCACATGAGAGTGGAGATCGTCTATGTCGAAGGGTGTCCGAATTGGCGGGAAGCCGGTGCCCATGTGGGCGCGGCAGCAGCTGGACTGGTCGACGTCGAGATCACGTATCGGCGGGTCGCTACGGATGATGAGGCGGCGGCCTTGTCGTTCGCGGGCTCTCCAACGATTCTCGTCGATGGCATAGACGCTTTTGACGATGCGGTGCCGGTGATGGAGTTGGCGTGCCGGCTATATCAGACCGATGCCGGTTTGACGGGTTTGCCGACGGTTACCCAGCTCGCGGAGGCATTGCGGCGGCGGCTGCCGATCGACTGATCGCGGCGTGCGGGCAGGCCAAGGCTTCGGTCAGAATTGCGGCCTGAATCTACCGAGCTGCACACTGACTCCTTCCGGTCGCGGGCAATGACTGAACCGGCTGCGGCGTGACGCTGGATCGCCCGAGCGCGCGGCGCGTACCGACGGGTTGGTGAGGCGTCTTCATCGAATCTTCATCGGAACTCGAACCGACCCATACGCGGAGTCCTGAGGCTGGACCGAGGCGGCGAGAGCGCTTGCCGTGTGTGTGGACGCATGGTGTCAGGAAGATGTCTGAGAAAGGATGTGCGATGCAGCACAAGCGATACCGAACCGGGTTTGCGGCGATAGCGGCGGCGGCCCTGATCGTCAGCGCCTGTTCGAATGCGACAACAGACTCTCAGTCATCGACCAGCAGCCCGGCGGCACCATCGGCCTCGCCCAGCGCTGCCAGCAGCGACGCTACCCATAACGACGCTGATGCGACGTTCGCCCAAGGCATGATTCCTCATCACCAGCAGGCGATCGAGATGAGCGACATGCTTCTCGGCAAGCAGGGCATCGATCCCGAAGTCATCTCACTCGCTGACGAGATCAAGAATGCTCAAGGCCCCGAGATCGAGCAGATGCAGGGTTGGCTCCAGGAGTGGGGGGCGTCGTCCTCGCCTGCACCTGCACCTGCGACCAGCACCGCTATGCCTGGCCACGACATGCCTGCTCACCAGATGCCCAGCGGCGACATGGGCAAGATGCCTGGTATGGGTGGCAGCGGTCACGGCATGATGTCGGAAGCCGACATGGCTGCGCTGCAGAACGCGCAGGGCGCGGAGGCGAGCCGACTTTTCTTGACGCAGATGATCGCCCATCACAAGGGCGCAATCATGATGGCGCAGCAGGAGATCGACAACGGCCAGTTCCCAGCGGCGGTCGAGATGGCGCGCAACATCGTGTCCTCTCAGCAAGCGGAGATCGACACGATGCAGGGCATGCTGGACAAGTAGCGAGTTGCGGCGCCTGCCGGTCAGATTCGCGCTGAGTCAGCCGTGACAGGGGTTTGCTCGGTGCGCTCCGGGGTGATCGGCAAGGCGAGGGTGAATGTTGCGCCGCCGCCGGGGCCCCCGCTCATTACCGAGATGGATCCGCCGTGGGCCTCGACCAGCGCTTTGGCGATGGCGAGCCCTAAACCGGCGCCGCCGTGCTCGCGATCGCGGGCGGTGTCTGCCCGATAGAACCGCTCGAATACCCGGTTGACGTGCTCGGCGGCAATCCCTTCACCGGTGTCGGCGACGGCGATCCTCAACCGGTCGCCGTCGCGGACACAGTTGACTTCGACCGAGCCGCCGGAAGGCGTGTGCCGCAGCGCATTTTCCAGCAGATTGCCTAGGACTTGGGAGAGTCGTTGCTCGTCGGCCCACAACGGCGGTAGCGCCTTCTGGAGGCGTACGCGTAGTGCAACTCCTTTGTTGTCGTAGCGTTCCTGCGCCGCGGCGACGCATCGGTGGGTTAAGCGGTCGACGTCAATGTTGGCGTACGACATGGAAACTGAACTTTCCTCGGCCTTGGCCAGGGCGGCGACGTCATTGGAAAATCGCACCAGCCGACGGGTTTGGTCACGCAGCATGGCCGCCGTCTGCGGCGTCAAAGTGCGCACCCCGTCTTCGAGTGCCTCGATATAGGCCTCCAGCACCGCAACCGGTGTGCGGATCTCGTGCGCCAAGTCGCCAAAGAGCTGTTGTCTTGTCGAATCAACAGTTTGGAGCCGGGAAGCCATCTGGTTGAAGGCAGTGGAAAGCGCGTCGAAATCGTCGCCCAGGCGCGGCGATGACACGCGGACGTCGTAATTCCCTTGAGCGACATCGGTAGCAGCGGAGGCAACCTCGGTGATGGACCGTTGGAGCCGTCGACTGAAATAGAAGCTGACCGCAAGCGCAGCCAGTGCCGACACCGCCAGGGCGCCCCCAATCGAGATCACCGTCGCGTAGCCGTAGGCCTCCTCGGCGTGGACTTCCTCTGGCGAGTTCATCGGCACCCCCGCGCGGTGAAGATGCTCGCGAAACAGCGGAGGTCCGACAACGGCGGCCACCACCGCGGTCGTCGCGGCCCCGGCTGCCAGCACAATCGTTTGGGCCGCCAGCAGCCGCAAGCCGATACCAGGACGGCCCCTCCGTCGACGTCGGCGAGCTGTGGACGCAGGCGGGGGACTCACTGTCCGGTCCCCATCCGATATCCCACACCTCGCACCGTGGCGATGAAGCGCGGGCGAGCGGCATCATCGCCGAGTTTGCGCCGCAGATGCCCGATGTGGACGTCGACGAGGTGCTCGTTGCCGACCCAGGGCCCGTCGCGAACAATCTCGAGAAGTTGACGCCGACTCAGCACAATGCCCGGCCGACCTGAAAGAGCTTCGAGAATGTCGAACTCCGTGCGAGTCAACAAGATTAGTTCGTCGTCGATGCGAACCTCACGGGCGGCGACGTCGACACTCAGCGCACCGAACCGACGCGGTGGCGCCACCTCACGTTCGGCGGTTGCGGTGGCCGATTGCAGGACGCGGGGTCGCCGCAGCATGGCCCGCACGCGCGCCACAAGCTCGCGCGGGCTGAAGGGTTTGGTGATGTAGTCGTCGGCGCCGACAGTGAGACCAAGCACTGTATCCAGTTCGGTATCACGAGCGGTGAGCATGACGACGTAGGCGTCGGAGAACGTGCGCAACTGTCTGCAGACTTCCAGTCCATCAATGCCGGGCAGGCCAAGGTCGAGAATGACGACATCGGGATCGAAGTCGCGCGCGACAGCGATAGCGTCGACACCGTTGCCGGCCACCACGGCCTCGAACTGATCGCGTTGTAGATAGCTAGCCACCACTTCGGCCAGTGGCAGTTCGTCGTCGACGACGAGCGCGCGGTATCCCATAGCGTGCTCAGGCGGTCTACCCGGGTGGTGCTCCATGCTCAATATGGTGCCCGCCGAAGCGGCCGCGGCGGCGCACGACTTCCGGAACGGCGCAATCTTCAGCAGATCTTTACGAGACCCATACCGATTCCATCCTGCGGCTGGGTGACGCTCACTATGGAGGAGGGCCCGACATGAGCTGGCTGATGGACGTCTGCCCGAACAGCCTCGGGTGGCACACGTGGCTGATCCTGTGCGCCGTCGTCGTCGTGCTGTGGGCCGCCGCCATCGCCGGCGCGACGGCTCTGTTCCCGCGCCGCAGCGAGCGGCGTGAGGCATTGGGGAGGAGCCCGTTCACAGCGGTCACGGCGGGGCGGACTGATGCGTTAACGGTGCAACCGCCGCAGCGCTCGCCGTGAGGTGTCAGTACTCGATCAAGCGCGTGACGTAGGGCGTCATGCCCGAGGTGCGCACGGGGGAAATCTTGACGACGGACCCGGTGTAGGGAGCTTCGAGCATCATGCCGTCACCGAGATACATGGACTCGTGCTGGCTGGCGTTGGGGCCGTAGAAGATTAGATCACCACGTCGCATCTGCGATGACGGAACTTTGCGGCCGGCGTTGTACTGAGATCCGGAATAGTGGTCGAGCTTGATGCCCACGCCGGCGAAGGCGTACAGCATGAGCCCGGAACAGTCGAAGCCAACGGTGTTGGCTCCCTGATCGATGCCCCGAGAGGGACCGTTGGCGTTGCCGCCGCCCCACGAGTAGGGAACTCCCAGTTGTGACATGGCGCGTCGGATCACGAACTCAGAGGCCTGCCGGCCGTTCAGGCTGGGGATGCGTCCATTGGTGATGCCGGGATCTGCGGCGGCGGCCGCCGGGGAGAGAATGCCCAGTTTGGTAAGGAACTTTCGGCCCATGTCGGCAGTCAGCTGCACCGAGGTCGCCATGATCTTGAGGATCGCGTTGATGATGGCTACCGGGTCGCCGGCCACATTGGCGCTGGGCACCATCGGCAGCGTGGAGTCCCAGAGGCCGGCGCCAGAATTGTCGGCCGGCAAAGAGTCGCTTCGGTCCCATTGGTCGCCGGGTGCCTTGCGCGGCGCCGGGTTGAGGAACCGTGGGCGCAGTCGCGGTCCCTGCTACCGGCCGGGCGGCACCGAGTCGGGCTTGCGCCGAGTCACGTTCGGCGGCAAGCCTATTGATTTCGTCCTGCCGTGCCGCGAAGGTCTGCTGCGCCTCCTGAAGGGCGGTGACCGCGTCGTCCTGGCGGCGCTGCGCCTCGGCGGCGGCGCCCTCAGCGCGCACCCGGGCAGCCGTCGCGGTTGAGAGCTTGTTGGCGTGATCGGTCTGCCTGCGCACGAGGTCATCCCGGACCTTCTGGAAGCTGATGATTAGGCTCTGTTGCGTCGAGGCTCCAGTAAGGATTTCCTCCGGCCCGTCTGCTAGTGGCAGCGCACCCGACGGCCCGTTCATATACTTCGATGCGGCGAACTGATCGAAGCGTTGTTGCGCGGCGTCGATCGCCACCTGACTGTCGGCGAGGCCCTGCTCACTGGCGGCAACCTCACGCTGCGCGTCCGCGAGAATGTCGCGAGCAGCAGCAATCTCGACGAGGGCCTTGTTGACGCCCTCTTGCTTGATCTGGATATCGGCACCGACATCGGCTACCCGCTGATTCGCCTCGGCGACAGCCGCAACCAGGGACGGAATGTCCTTGCTGTCGCCGTCAGGTGCGCCGTCATGTTCGGCAGCCGCGATACCTGAAGGGCTGAGCATCAGCGTCGACATCAGTGCGCAGAGAGTGAGAAGTGAAGTGAGGCAACGCATCGGATCTCCTCACCTGGGTTGAGCGTCGTCGGGCCACCGAGCGAGGGCCAGCGCGCGGCATTCTCGGATCGGACCTACTGCCCAGCAAAGTACGGAGCACGATAGTAGACAGTTGGAACGTACATCACTTGCGCACCAGGGGAAACGCCTGTCACAGTCTCAAGTCGGTAACGACTCTGCAAGGCTCCGTACCCAACCCGCAGGCGGCCCCTCAATCATTGTCTGTCAGCGCTGCGGCGAAGCTGATGCCCAGTTGACAGCTCCCGTGCGTGATCGGCTCCGCCCGCACGGCGGCGTGGAATGCACTGACGAGGCCATGAACGCCGGGTGCGGCGCATCAGAACTTTCGAGGTCGGGCGCTACATTGGGGGTCTGGTAGGGGTCGATGGGCAAAGTACTCCAGCTCGTCGTGGACAGCAGGAGTGGCGCGGCATGGAACAGCGAGGGTTCGGCGACCTCTACGCAGTGGTCATGGATTGCGTGTGGGATTGCGCGAGGTCCATCACAGTGGGCGACGGCTTCGACGAGATTTCCCGGGAGCGCCAGTCCTACACCACCGTGATGCCGACGATAGACAACCTGTACCGCGAGGGTCGGCTGAGGACTCAGCGCCGTGGGAAAGGCTATGTATACCCGGCATCGATGGGCCACGAGGGGTGTTCAGCGCGGTTGATGCGGGCTGCTGTCGACTGCGGCGGTGATACCAGTGCGGTGTTCGTCGTAGTCGATCAGATGAGTGCGGAGCAGTCGGCGCAACTGAAGTCGGCTACGTGTAGGGGGCGGCGATGATGACTACGGCGCTATGGCTGCTGCTTTACGGGGGTGCGCTTGCGTGGTTGGCTCCTCCGGTTCTGCGGCGAATGACCGGCCAGGGAATCAGCCCTCATATGGGAGTCGCCGCATGGCTAATCACGGTCGCCGCAACCCTGGCGGCTTGGCTGGTCGCGGTCTCGATGGTCATCGGTGCAACGGCGGACAGTATTCGCACTGGCGCGGTGGTGACGCTGTGTCTTGAACTGTTCGGATTTTCCGAACACACACCGATGGCGGGCAGGATCGGATCTGTTGCCCTCATCGGTGTGGGGACCCTGACGTTAGGGTTCGGAGGACTCCGGATGAGCCGTAGCCTGTCCCGCCTACGCGCGAGAAGTAACGAGCACGCACATGCCGCGCGGATCATTGGCCGGCCCACCGGTCACCCCAACGTGGTTGTCGTGGACGCCGACCGGCCCGCCGCCTACTGTGTGGGCGGCCGCCTGAACACCATTATCGTCACCTCCGCGGCCATCAAGACGTTGAACCGGTCGCAACTGAAAGCGGTTCTGGCACACGAAGATGCCCACATCTCGGGGCGCCACCACCACATCCTCATGGGGCTGCGTGCCCTCGCCGTCACTTTGCCCCGCCTGCCGCTTTTCGCTACGGCACGCCATTCTGTAGCAGAACTGCTGGAGATGTGCGCCGACGATACCGCCGCGCGGCGCGTCGGCACTCGCCCTCTGCTTGCCGGGCTGATTGCTCTGGCCGGACATCAACCTCCTGTGCGCGAAGGCCTCGCCGCAGCGGGAACCGCGGTCGTCGCTCGAGCGGAACGATTGGTCACCCCCACGCGCCGCCATGTGCGATGGCGCCACCGTATCTGCTTAGCTGCCGCGATCATCGCCATGCTTGCGACACCAGCTCTCATCCAGCTGCTCTGCCACCACTGAGGACCTGACGACAGCCGACACGATTGCGGCGGCGAAGACATCGACGCGGTCGACTGAAACCCAAATAGCCGACATCGGATGTCGCGAGAACACGGGCTGGAAGCGGATAGTCGACGACATGCGGGGGGCGCCCGGGCTGTGATCTACGTAGTAACATCGTAGATCACGATATGCTGGTTGTCAGAACCCGCGTAAGCAATCCAGTAACCGCGATGCGCGACGTCGACAGGAGGCTGCCACGACCATCGAGTCACACCTCGGACCGGGTAGTGCCGCATCTCCGGTGGCGGCCGCCGGCCGCATCCGCGTTCTGCTCGTTGAGCCGCGACGCATCTACGCCGACATGCTGGCCCACCGTATGCACGCCGGAGATTTCGCCGTTACGGTCGCATGCTCGGAAACCGCAGCACTCACCGCATTGCGTGTCGTTGACCCCGACGTGGTAGTGGTCTGCGTAGGGCCAACGGACCAGGGTGCTGCTGTCCTTGACCGTGTTCGTCAGGTGGCACAAGGTGGCGTAGTCGCGCTTACTGATGCAGAGATGGCGCCGCTGGTGTCACGTGTCGCAGTGGTGGCGATCGGCGACTCAGAAATGCTGAGTACACGAATTAGACGCGCGCTCAGGCAAATCGGCGTGTGCGGTGCGGCCGACGATACGCAGCGACGGCAAATCGACGACCTCGTGGTCGATGTCGCGGCTCGGCGGGCGTATCAGCGAGGAAAAGATGTAACGCTCACTCGGACAGAGTTCGCGATCCTGCGGGCACTATCCGACCATCCGGGCGAACCCGTGACGTGCCGGCGACTCCAAGAGAGTCTCTGGGGAGCCTCGCATCCCGGCGGTCGGGCTGCTCTGGGCGTGCATGTCGGCAATCTCCGTCGCAAGCTCGGGGACGACCCGACCTGTCCGCGCTACGTCCGCACTGTCCGCGGCATCGGCTACTGTCTCGTCGGTTGATTCGGTCACCCGCTGAGGTGAACGGCTCTGCGAGCGTGCTAATTGGGCCTCGCGCTCAGCTCTCGATAATCCGGACGACGTAGGGCGTCATGCCCCCTGTTCGCACTGGGGAGACCTTAATCGGGACGCCGGTCTGCTGTGCCTCAATCATTTGACCGCCGCCCAGGTAGATAGCTTCGTGCTGACTCCCGCCCGGCCCCCAGAACAGCAGGTCGCCCCGCTTCGCTTGGGAGGGCGGCACCTTTCGGCCGGCGTCGTACTGGTCACCAGACCATCGCGGGAGCAGAACACCGACGCCGGCGAACGCGAACCGTGTCAGGCCTGAACAGTCAAAGCCCACGGTGCCTGCTCCCTGGTCGACGCCGCGGCTTGGACCGGTGAGGCTTCCGCCACCCCACGAGTAGGGAACACCGATTTGCGTTCCCGCCCTGCGAATCACGTACTCGATCGCCTGCGCACCATTGACCCGATTTCCGCGCACGCTCGTCGACGGATCCGCGGCGGGGCTGACGATTCCCAGGCTGCTGAGGAAGCTGCGACCCATATTCATGGCCGTCTGCGTCGCCATGGCCGTTGCCTGCAGGGATGCGTTCGCGATGGCAACCGGATCGCCGGGAGCGCCCGCGCTCGGTATCTTCGGAAGCAATGGGTCCCACGGCCCGGCGGAAGGTTGGGCCGACGCGACCGGTGCGCACGCGAGGAGAAGCAAGACGACGATAGCGATCACACCGGAGAGCCGTCGAACGCGTCCCGCAAGAGGGATTTCCGGGTCGCAGCGGTCAGTGCGGGCAATTGCCGCACCCTTGCTCCAGACGTGTAATCCCATGTCTTCTCCTCGGTGCGCCCGGCGGTGAGTTACTTCACGCACCAATAGCGGCTCTGATCGCATACGTACGGCGCAGCACCAAAATACGTAGCTCCTACGTAGAAAAGCGTAACTCACAACAGCCCCACTAGTAACACCAGCCACATAATTACAGTAGTGAAATTCGCTGCGGCCGTTCGCTTGAATGCGGCAAGTACTGGACTGAAACCCCGTTTCATTGGTCGGGAAGACGCGCGTGAATGGTGCGCGGATTAACTCAAATGTGCGAGCTTCTCGGAAAGGAGCTCTATGGGCCGTCGTCGGGCGTCAGCAACATTCTGCCCCGGGCGGTTATTTGAAGCCTCGTCGGCGGTACGCGCCGCCATCGGTCATCGGGGAGTCGGTGGCTCCAGTCACGCCGGCAACCGCCCTTACGGCAACGGCGTCTAAGCAGTGATCCCGAATGTGCTGCGGAATAACGGGTTTCAGCGCTGCCGGGCATTGAAGCCATGTCGGCTCGGTGTCAAGAACTTCCGTTGCCTAGAGGTTGGCGTTTCCGGCCTTCCATTGCTCCCAGGGGATGTTCCAGTCGCCGAGGCCGTCGGTTCCCGACAGTGTGGGGCCGGTTGTGTTGATGACTTCGACGATGTCGCCGCGTCGGGTGTTGTCGTAGAACCAGCGGGCGTTGGCCGGGTTGATGTTGAAGCATCCGTGGCTGACGTTGGCGATGCCTTGGCTGCCCACCGACCACGGCGCTGAGTGCACGTAGATGCCGCTGTAGGACATTTGGGTGGCCCATTCGACCTCGGTGCGGTAGCCGTCGGGTGAGTTGAAGGGGACGCCGTAGGTGGACGAATCCATCACCAGGAATGAGTAGCGGTCGCCGATGATGTAGTTGCCGTTGTCGGTGGGCGTTTTGGCTTTGCCCATGGAGATGGGCATGGTTTTGACGACTTCGCCGTTGCGCCGCACGGTCATCGTCTTGGTGGCGTCATCGGCGGTGTCGCCGCCCTGGCGATAGGTGACCTTGATGCCGGTCTCCTTGGTGAAGGCGTCGATCCACTCCTTGGTCAGCGACTCGTGCTGCGCGTTGTAGACCAGCAGGCCGTCCTCCTCCTCGGAGGACGAGCAGGCAGTAAGACCTGCTGCCAGCCCCACCGCGACAATGAGGGCGACGATGCGATTCCAGCGAGTGCGACGGGTTGACATCCACGACACTTTCTCCGAGGTGAGCCTTGGCTAACGAACATACCCTTCGGCAGGGCGCCGTTCTAAGTCGCAGGCCCTTGCTGCAGACGGCGCGCCGCTCTGCCTCGCCCCGTCTCACGGAGCCCCCACTTAGAGTTCGCACCGTGGTGGACAGCTACGAAGTCGTCGACCTCGCCGACTGGACTCGCGGTGAGAGCGAACCAGGAGGTGACGAAGCGAAGCGATGGTTCATAGCACCAGAGACTTCGCCGCATGCCGGGCACTGGTTGTTCAAGCCACGCCGCATCAAAACCCTCGAACTGTCCAAAGAACGTCAGCATCGCGGCGAAAAACCCGACGTGCTCGTTCGCGGAGAGGACTGGGCGGAGAAGATCTCCTACGAGGTCGCCCAGCTGCTGTCTGTGCCTGCAGCGGAAACGGAGTTGGCGACAGTTGTCCAGTTACGCACCCACCAACGCGTCTATGGCTCGATGAGCCGAGACATGCGGCCTCGCGCGTGGGCATGGACCCCGGGAGCAGCATTGCTTGCCGAGCGCGACGACGAGTTCGATGCCAAATCCTGCCGCGGCCATACGATTAGCGCCATTCGCGAAGCATTAGAGGGGCTGCAAGGTCCGGAGGGCACCAGTTACGCCGACTGGACCGCATTCGATGTCTTCGCGGGCTATCTGCTCCTGGACACCTGGATCGCGAACACCGACCGGCATGCGCACAATTGGGGAGTGCTGCAAAACTCCAGGACAGGTAACGTTTGCCTCGGTCCAAGCTTCGATCACGGGTCGGCCCTCGCCAGCGGTGACGAGGATAGGGTCCGTGCCCAGCGAATTGAGCAGAAGACCGTCGTGCAGTGGTGCGAGCACGGGCGAACAAAACGCTTTAACGCCGGCGAGGCGATCAGCCTGGTAAATGTCGCCGCTGAGGCCCTGTCAGTCTGCGGAGGCGCGGCACGACAACACTGGACAGCTCAAATAACCGACGTTGACCTGGATCTATGCTTCGATATCGTTGCAGCGACACCAAATCTGATGCTCCTATTTGTGTCAAGCGGCTTTGAGCCAGTTTCTGTAGGTATCTGCGAAGGCGTCGTCGCGTTGTAGTCCGCGTTCGATGCGGGAGATGACGGTGGGCCAGACCCCGAAGTGCTTGGCAGCGGAGGTGACGGTGATGTTCTTGGCTTGCCGTGCCGAGCGCAGGTCTGTGTACTCGGGCACGGCGATTTGTCGGGTCAGTAGTTTGAAGACCTCTCGGGCGATGGCCCGTTTGAGTTTGCGGAGGATCTCCATCCGGGTGTGGCCCAAGGCGATCTGTCGCTGCACGTAGTCCTTGGTCGGCTGGTGATGCGACATGCGCACCAAGGCGATGCGGAACAGAGCATTGTTCGCGGCGCGGTCTCCGCCGCGGCTGAGTCGGTGTCGGTTGGTCTTGCCCGAGGATGCGGGCACCGGCGCCACTCCGCACAGCGCGGCGAATGCAGCCTCACTGTGCAGTCGGTGCGGGTTAGCCCCGGCGGTGATCAACAGCTGGGCCGCAGTGTCCGCGCCGACGCCGTAGGCCGCCCGCAGCCCGGGATTCGCGTCGGCCACGAAGACCTCGATCTGGGCCTGGAGAGCCTCGGCTTGGACCTCGAGGAACTGCACTCGCTGGGCGAGCATCTTGGCCGCGATGAGCACCGACTGCGCCCAGGGGTCGGGCTGCGCTTCGGGGCGGCAGCGGGCGATCGCCTCGATCAGCCTCAATGTTGTTAGTCCACGATATTTTTCACGCACCGCGTCTGGTGTCGAGACCAGCATGGCTTTGAGCTGGTTGATCACCGCGGTGCGGTGCTTGACCGCTGAGCGGCGGGCGATGTGCAGGGCTCGCAGTCCGGAGGTGGCATCGTCTTTTGGGGTGGCCAGTCCGTCGCCGGCCAGAGCGGTGCGGGCAGCGCTGTAGGCATCCAGGGGGTCAGATTTACCCCTGAGCCGTCGGGTGGACTTGACGGCGCGGGTCACCTCGACGACCTCGATGCCAGCACTCGTGAGCGCTCGGGCTATTCCGGCGCCGTAGCTGGCGGTGCCCTCCACGCCGATCCGCTGCACCTGCCCCATCGACATGAGGAATCTGATGGCCGCGGCGTAACCGGCGCCGGTGGTGGGGAACTCGCGGTCACCGATCGCGGCGCCGGTCATGGAGATCGCGGCGATGTGGATGGTGTCGGCGTGGGTATCCGCACCGGCGACGAGGAGCGTGGATTCTGTCAAAATGATGGCGTCCCTTCTGGCCAGCGTTGGGTGGGGCACACACCGGCCAGGGCGGGCAGACAAGACATTGATGAGGAACGGCCAGGCTCCTGATTAGGTCATGTCCGTCCTGTCCGGCGTGAACAAGACGCGCACCGTGTAGGCCGGACAGATCAAATTAAAGACAACCCAGCAGGGCGTCAGTCAGACCCAGAGTCACGACCTACACGGCAACGCTCTTCCATCATCAATGTCGGACCCGACCCGTAGTTTCGTGAGGACAGCACTAGCCACTAATCGAAAGCGAATCCGTGATGCACTCCGTTGATCTCTTAGTCGAGTCGACAGATGCAGACCCAGGTCTTCGTCGGTCGAGGTTGATTGTCACGCGTCGCGGTGCTGACGATGGGGTGTATCGGGCGATTGGCTACCTCGATAGGTTGACCGGAGGGGCCGAGCGCCCGACGTATCAATTCACGTACTTGGCTCGCGTGGCGGCTGATCCTACTTTCGTGCCGGTCGTTGGGTTCCGTGACGTCAGCCGTCTTTACCGTTCCGAGAGGCTATTTCCATCGTTCGCCGACCGGGTGATGAGCGCTAAGCGGCCGGACCGTCCTCAATACCTTGAAGCTTTGGATCTCGATGCCGACGCTGATGCCTGGGAGATCCTGACCGCGTCCGGCGGGCATCGCGAAGGCGACCCGATCGAACTTGTCTCTATACCCCGATTCGATCGGACCACAGGCGAAACGTCGGCGCACTTCCTTGCCCACGGCGTCAGGCATCGCAGCGTAGAGGCCAGCCACCGAATAACCGCCCTTCGGGCGGGCCATCGCCTCGGGCTGGAGCGCGACCCCGAGAACCCTGTTAACTCAGCGGCGATCCGGGTTGTTGATCGTGGGATGCACTTGGGGTTTGTGCCCGATCCGCTTCTTGACTACGTCCATTCGGTAATGACCAGCGGCACTTACGATCTGACAGTCGTGCGCGCCAACCCTGCTGTAACTCATCCGCACCTGCGGCTACTGCTGCGCTTGGGCGGACATTGCAGTTCTTTTGTGTTCGACAGCCCAGACTGGAATGCGGTCTAACTTCACACCCGTTCCACCTTGATAGTTCGAACGGCAAATGCACAGGTACTCGCCGAAAGGTTGCACGATCTGCTTGTCGTGACGGTCACTGGGGCCGCCGACCGGATCCCAGACGATCACCGAGTTGAGGGTCACCGGGTTGGTGCTGCTGTATCCCGGCCCGGCGAGCACGCCGCCGACGAGGATCGGCGCCCCGATCTCCCGCGCGGCGATCGTGATCCGTTCGACGGCGTCGGGATTGGCCAACGGGTCGACGTCTGAAGAGTTCTCCGGCCACACGACGATCTGCGGTTGCGCAGCACGCCCGGCGCGCACCTCGTCTGCGAGCCGCAGGGTTTCCTGAACGTGGTTGTCCAACACGGCGCGACGCTGGGCATTGAAGTCCAGGCCGAGTCGCGGCACATTGCCCTGCACCGCGGCCACGGTGACGACCGGGTCGTTGGACTCATCGGTCGACGGCTGCCGGACCTGCGGCCAGACCACGGTGGTAGCCAATAGCACCACGCCGATGCACGCACCGGGCAGCACCATCGCGGGAGGGCCCGCGTGGCCGGCACCGGCGGCGTCACGGCGTCACGGCGCATGACCTCGCTCGCCAGGGCGGCCATGCTGACGCCCAGGAGCACGACCGCAAATGACACCAGCGGCACCCCGCCGATTTGGGCGATCGGCAGCAACGGGCCGTCGGTCTGGCCAAACCCTACTGCGCCCCAAGGGAATCCGCCGAACGGAACATTGGATTTGGCCCATTCCTGCACGGCCCACACGGCCGCGACCCAGATCGGCCAGCCCGGCAGTCGGCGCACCAGCACTGCCCCCGCGCCGAACAGCGCGGGAAATACCGACTCCATGCCCGCCAGCGCCAGCCATGGGCCGACGCCGACGAAGCTGCTCGTCCAGGGCAGCAGCGCAACGTAGAACGCGAGGCCGAACAGAAGTCCATATCCGAGCCCGCCGATCTGCGTCGTCGACTCGTGGGTCAGTACCCAGGCCAGCAGTGCGAACGCGACGATCGCGGTGTACCACCACCCGAACGGCGGAAAGCTGACGCACAACAGCAGGCCCGCAGCGATCGCGCCGGCCATCCGGGGCAGTCGGCGCAGCACCGCAGCACCTAGACCTGCACCCCGAGGTCTGCTCAACGGCGGGGCGGGGCCCCATCGGAATTGGCGGACCCGTCGGTGAGCGCCGCCATCGCGTCGGTGTCCTCGTCGGGTTGCCCCGCCCCGCGCCTCCCGGTCAGCCTGGCCAAGGGGCCGGTCACGGGTTCATTGCCGCGACGGCCGCACGAACCTGCTCGACGTCACGGAACACCGTGGGCGTGGTGACCCGGCGGACGGTGCCGTCGGTGCCAACGAAGTAGCTCAGCGGCAGGACCGGGGGAGCGCCTAGGACCTGCCCGACGGCGTCGGCGTTGCCGAAGGACGGGTAGTGCACACCCAGATCAGCCAGAAGGCTCAGCGCCACGGTGTCGGTGTCCTGCACGTTCATCCCGACCACCCGCACCGCGCCCGGCTGCCCGGCGTAGGCGTCCAGCACCGGAATCTCTTCCCGACACGGGGCGCACCATGACGCCCACAGGTTGATCAGGGTCTGCTCACCGGCGAGCGCCGCGCCGACGTCGAACATGGTCCGCGCCCCCAGGCACGACGCCAGCGCACCAGCCAAATCACCCTTGGGCGGCGCCCCCTCACGTAGTGTCGGGCACGGCGCCAAGGCCGCACGCGCGGTGAGTCGCGCCAGTTCGCCGGTATCGGCGTCGCCAACGGCGGCAGCGGGAAGGGTAAGCCCGGGGCCGGAGGTATTAGTACCGTCGACCTGGGGCGTACGCGGCCAGATCGCCACCGCCATCGCGGCTATTACCACCAGCGCGAACACCGTCCACCGCAGCCGAGCCCGCACTTGGCACCTCCCCTGTTGCCGAGTTGACACCGGCTGGGTCCTGGGCGCTACCGACGGCACCCTTCCTACTAGGGGCCATAGTAGATTGTTCGAGCCTGCCACCGTTGATGAGCCGCCAACGTTCCGGGAGGGGGCCGATGACCCTGGCATTACATCGATCCGGCACTGAACCGCTCAAGAGGATCGCGTGGCCTCAGGGGCACGCAGCAGGTCAGGCATTCTCTCCCATGCCCATCCCAGGAGGCGCCGGCCGCAGCACCTGCCGGTCGCCGTCTTCGGATGCGTTGGAGGTTGCGCCGACCCGCACCAATCAACGAACTTTTTTGCTTTCACCGTCGTTTGGCGATGAGTGCGAAGATTGCGCTATCATCGTCTTATGGCGATGACAACCGACGATTGCGGCTCGGCACGGCCGTCCCCCAATCTGTCTCCAGCGGCGGCGCTGTTTCACGGTTTGGCGGATCCGACTCGACTGGCGATCCTGCAGCGGTTGGCTGACGGTGAAGCCCGGGTGGTGGATCTGACGGGACTGCTCTCTATGGCGCAGTCCACAGTGTCGGCGCATCTGGCGTGCCTTCGTGATTGCGGGCTCGTAGTCGGGCGGCCCGAGGGCCGGCAGATGTTCTACTCCCTGACCCGCCCCGAACTGCTCGATTTGTTGGCCTCAGCCGAGACACTTCTGGCCGCCACCGGCAACGCCGTCGCGCTGTGCCCCAACTACGGCACCCGCTCCCGCACAGGCGCAACGATCGATGCGGAGGAGATCGGCCGATGAGCGACGCCTGCGGCTGCGGCAATGACGAACCCCGCGGCGCCGACGAGGAGGAGCGTGAGCCCGAGCGGCTCTGGCAGATCAAGGAACTGCAGTTCGCCGCCATTTCAGGGGTGTTCCTGCTGGCAGCGGTGATCGCCGGGTTCCTCGACGCCGCGGGGCCGGTCGTCCTCACGCTGGAGGCGGTGGCGCTGCTGGCCGGCGCCTATACCTTCGTTCCGTCCACCCTCAAACGGCTGGCCAAGGGCAAAATCGGCGTTGGCACGCTGATGACCATCGCCGCCGTGGGCGCGGTGATCCTCGGCGAGGTGGGTGAGGCCGCCATGCTGGCCTTCCTGTTCTCCATCAGCGAGGGCCTAGAGGAGTACTCGCTGGCGCGCACTCGACGCGGACTGCGCGCGCTGTTGTCGCTGGTGCCCGACGAAGCGACCGTGCTGCGTGACGGCGGCGAAAAGACCGTCGCGCCAGCGGTATTGCGGATCGGCGACCGGATGCTCGTCAAGCCCGGTGAGCGCGTCGCAACCGACGGCATCATCGGCCAAGGCCGCACCGCCCTTGATGTCTCAGCCATCACCGGTGAGTCGGTTCCCGTGGAGGCCGGGCCCGGTGATGAGGTGTTCGCCGGGTCGATCAACGGCACCGAGGTACTCGAGGTGGAGGTCACCACCACCGCCGCCGACAACTCGCTGGCCCGCATCGTGCGCATCGTGGAGGCCGAACAGTCCCGCAAGGGCGCCTCCCAACGCCTCGCTGACCGCATCGCCAAACCCCTCGTTCCCGGGGTCATGATCGTCGCGGCACTGATCGCGGTGATCGGCAGCCTGCTCGGTGACCCGGCCACCTGGATCGAACGTGCACTGGTGGTGCTGGTCGCCGCGTCACCATGCGCGCTGGCGATCTCAGTGCCCGTCACCGTGGTGGCCGCCATCGGCGCCGCCAGCAAGCTCGGAGCGCTGGTCAAGGGCGGCGCCGCACTCGAAGGGCTGGGCAAGATACGCGGCGTTGCCCTGGACAAAACCGGCACACTCACCGCGAACCGGCCCGCAGTCATCGACGTGGCCACCACCAACGGCGCCACCCGCGAAGAGGTGCTGGATCTAGCTGCGTCCCTGGAAGCGCGCAGCGAGCACCCGCTGGCCGCGGCGATCCTCGCCGCCGTCGACGACGTCACCCCAGCCACCGACGTGGAGGCCGTCACCGGTGCCGGGCTCAACGGACGTCGCGACGGGCGCACCATCCGCCTCGGCCGGCCCGGCTGGCTCTACCCGGGCCCGCTCGCCGATGGGGTGGCGCGCATGCAGCACGCCGGGGCCACCGCCGTCCTCGTCGAAGACAACGGCCAGGTAATCGGCGCCATCGCCGTGCGCGACGAGCTGCGACCCGAGGCCGCCGAGGTGGTCGCCCAACTGCGCCGCGACGGGCTATCACGTGGCAATGCTCACCGGCGACAACCAGGCCACCGCAGCCGCATTGGCCCGCGACGTCGGGATCGAGGCCGTGCACGCCGAGCTGCGCCCCGAGGACAAAGCGCGACTGATCGAACAGCTACGTGCCCAGCGCCCCACGGCGATGGTCGGCGACGGCGTCAACGACGCTCCAGCGCTGGCCACCGCCGACCTGGGTATCGCAATGGGCGCGATGGGCACCGACGTGGCCATCGAAACCGCCGACGTGGCGTTGATGGGCGAAGACCTGCGCCACCTGCCTCAGACGTTCACCCACGCGCGGCGGGCGCGGCGGATCATGCTGCAAAACGTCGGCCTGTCCCTGGGCCTAATCCTCGCGTTGGTGCCGCTGGCACTGTTCGGCATCCTCGGACTGGCCGCCGTCGTGCTGGTCCACGAACTCGCCGAAATCGTCGTTATCGCCAACGGTGTGCGCGCCGGGCGCACCAAACCTCTGGCCATCACGCCGATAGAACGGCCAGCCAGCCACAACCGCGCGGCGGCGGTCGGCGCACCGTCGTGACCGCCGGTAACCCCAGCTCGGAGGCCAGGGTGACTCGGGCGCGGATCACCCTGGCCGCCACGGCGGTCATCATCGCGGGACTGGACCTGGGCTTGAAGGCGTGGGCCGGCCGCGCGCTGAACGACGGCAGCTCAACAGATCTGGGGCTGCTACACCTGCGGCTGGCCTTCAACCCCGGGGTGGCATTCAGCCTCGGCGACACCCTGCCCCCAGCGGTCCTGCTCGCCGTCACCGGCGTGATCGTGGTCGCACTCGCGGTGTTCGCCTACCGCTTCACGCGCACCGCCGCGCTGCCCGTCGTGCTAGCACTAGCCGCCCTGCTGGGTGGCGCGCTGGCCAACCTGATAGACCGCGCCGCCGACGGGCTGGTCACCGACTACCTGCACACGGGCTGGTTCCCCACCTTCAACCTCGCCGACGTCTTCGTCGTCACAGGCGCCGCCGCACTCGCTCTGGCTAGTTGGCGCGCCAGCCACACCGCAGACACGGGGGCAGCCACATGATCCTTACGTCGATTCTGCCCGCGATCGGCCTGTTCATCGTCACCAACATCGACGACATCATCGTGCTCTCGCTGTTCTTCGCCCGCGGCGCAGGGCAACGCGGGACAACGGCCCGGATCACCGCAGGCCAGTACCTGGGATTTGCGGGGATCCTGGGCGCGGCCGTGCTCGTAACGCTGGGTGCGGGAGCATTTCTTCCCCCGCAGATCATTCCGTACTTCGGACTCATACCCCTGGCCCTGGGACTGTGGGCGGCATGGAAGGCCTGGCGTGGAAACGACGATGACGATGACGACGACGATGGAAGGGTCGCGGGCAAGAACGTCGGCGTCTGGACCGTCGCGGCAGTCACCTTCGCCAACGGCGGGGACAACATCGGCGTCTACGTCCCCGTCTTCCTCAGCGTGGGACCCGCGGCCGTGGTGGCCTACTGCGTCGTCTTCCTCGTGCTCGTCGCGGTCCTCGTCATTATCGCCAAATTCGTCGCCACCCGCCGGCCGATCGCCGAAGTCCTCGAACGCTGGGAACACGTACTGTTCCCGATTGTATTGATCGCCCTCGGCATCTTCATCCTGGTCAGCGGCCTGGCCTTCTCAGAGTGAGGCAGGCCCCGCCCGCGCACCACATCAACGCCAGAACGCTTGTTGTGAAGGAGGTTTCATGCGTAGCGTCAGGCAAATAGTGGCCGTCGCGGCAGCCCTTGTCATCGCGGCAGCCCAAGTCACCGGCTGCACCACCGGCGACGATGCCGTCTCCCAAGGCGGTACCTTCGACTTCGTTTCGCCCGGGGGCAAGACCGCGATCTTCTACGACCCTCCTTCGAGTCGGGGCACGATCGGTGATCTCAGCGGCCCCGACTTGTTCACCGACGACCCGATCCGGCTCTCGGATTACACCGGGAAGGTGGTCCTGATCAACGTGTGGGGCTCCTGGTGTGCGCCATGCCGCACCGAAACTCCGGAACTGGAGACGGTCTACGCCGAATACCGCGACCGCGGTGTGCAGTTCCTCGGTATCGACGTCCGCGACAACAGAGACACTGCACGCGATTTCGTCACCGACCGAAACGTCGAGTATCCCTCGATCTTCGACCCAGCGATGCGCAGCCTCATCACCCTGGGACGCACCTACCCGACCAGCGTGGTGCCCACCACGATGGTCCTCGACCGCCAACACCGGGTCGCCGCGGTGTACCTCATGGCACTACTGGCCGAGGACCTGCGGCCACTACTTAGATCGGCTGACCACCGAGCGCTAAGCTAACACCTCGCTCAAGACGACTCGAAGTGTGACCTCGCTGCTGAAGCGTGCAGCGTGCAGCGACGTGACTAGCCAGCGTGCGGGGGGTTTGGCATACCGAGAGCGGTTCGTCTCGTCTCTAGTGGTCCGTCTGCGTTTTGATCTGGTGGGCTTGCTTTGGTTCAGTTGGTTGGTCCCATCATGCCGGGACCCATCATTCCGTGACCCATGCCGGGTCCCATCATCCCGCCGTCCATCATTCCGCTCATCATCGCCGGCATTCCTTCGACGACGAATCCGGTGACTTCGCGGGCGTGTTCGCGAATGGCGTTGGTCAGTTCTGGGTCGCTGGAGGTTTCGACGACGACCACGCCGCTGGGTGTGAGCGTGATCTGACGTTGATAATCGGCAGCGCGGCGGAACAGGGTGGGCAGGCTTGAGCTCATGCAGGTGACTTCACTGCCTTGATCGAGGTGGGTGTACATCGATGAGACGTGCGCCTGCAGTTCGGCGACGAGGTCGGCGGAGTCAGATTCGGTGGTGGTGCGCACTCCGCCGGGAATCTCTTCGACGCTGCGTCGAAGTTCCGTATGCCGCATGAACATGTTCATGTAGGCGCGCATGTCCATACCCGTCGCGCCACCCATCCCGGGTTGAGCACGGCTGACCGGTATGTCGATTATGTTGCGCAAGACATACCCCAAGCCGAAGATGACCCCACCGGTGGCGAGCATTCTCAGCGCCGCTCGTCTGCTCATTCCGTTCATTTCCGATGATCCTGCTCGTGCTCGACATGTGCCGTGGGCATCGCGTTGTCGGCGAACGCGTGTGCAAGCCTTCCGTCGTGGGCTTTCGCCGGTTCGTGCCCGACGATGGCCGGTTCGACGGGACACTTTGGATTGCGCCTGCCGCAGCGTGAATCGGTTCTTGTGCGCTACGGCCGAGGTGTGGTCGGTGTGGTTGTCGGCGGCTGCCACTGGCCGGGACCCCAGGGGCCGGAAGGCCCCATGCTTCCCGGTGGCCACGAGCCCTGCGGCCCCATCATGCCGGGCCCCATCATGCCGGGCGTTCCTTGACAATGCCCCCAATTACCGCCGAAACCTTCGGTGGCCCTGCCGATGAAGAACCCGGAAAAGAACACCACCGCAACGGTGAACACGGCAGCGGCGACAATGCCACTCCACGCCAAGGCGTGGTTCACCCCTCTGCGCTGTCCGGCCACGGCGATTCGTTCGTTCCTTGATTCTGGTGTATCGGTCATGCTCCCAATCTCCTTCGCTGCATCCAATTCCTGAGGTCCTCGGTCGACCGCGACCGCGCTATCGGCCGACCGTGAACTAGGAACTTTGAGTCATCGTGATTCCTGGTGTTCGCGCAGCAGCGTCATTCGCCGCCGAAACTCGTCCTCGTCGATATCGCCGCGCGCAAACCGTTGTGCCAGAGCATCTTCGGGCCGCGACGAGGCTGCTGAATTTACGCGGCTGCGCTGTGCATCGCTACCGGCGAGATACCGGACGGCCAGCACGACCGCGGTGATCAGCACGGCCGACAACATCACCATCACCGCGCCCATCAGGATCCAACCGCCCCACATGTAGCCGTCTGTGCCATACATCATGGTTTTGAACCTCTTTCATCTGGTTGGCCGGAAATGTCTCACCTGACACCACGATGTAGCGAGGGGATGTCCCGACGGTAGGGCCGAAGTGCCTCAACGTGCCCGCAAGCTGTACCGAACCAGTGAAGTGCCTGTCTCCGTAAAACGGTATGGCCCGGAGATCATTTCCCTACCACTTCCTGGCTTGATCCCGCAGTCTTCGATACCCGGGCGGGTATATCAAGGGCACACGCGGGCCGCTGGATCAACTAAGGCTAGTTCGGTCTCGATGAGTGTGCGCAGGACTTCCTCGGGCGTCCAGCGTTGGGTCTTGGCGGTGATCAGGACCTCTGGTGCGGTGCGCCGCACGGCGGCCAGTTTCAACCGCCGCAACCCGGCATCGAGATCGGCGGCCAGAGGTGGAACTGATAGTGGGGCAACGGGTTCGGTGACGATGACCGGTGGGGGTTTGGTCACGGGATCACCTCGCCGTCGGCGGCGGCCGGTGTGATCTTGTAGGCGTCCAGGGATCGGGTCGGGGCGACGGGCAGGTCCAGGATCAACGCGTCCCCAGCGGGGCGGGGCTGCGGTGTTCCGGTGCCGGCGGCCAGGATCGAGCGCACGTCGGCGGCCCGGAACCGGCGAAACGCGACCGCCCGGTGCAGTGCGGCGACCAGGGCGTCGGTGCCGTGGGCCGCGCCCAGAGCCAGCAGGACTTCGAGCTCGGAGGCCAGTCGGGTGTTGCCGATCGCCGCGGCGCCGACGAGGAACGCCTGCGCATCATCACCGAGGTCGCAGAACTGCTTCTCCACGGTGGTCTTCGGGCGGGGTCCGCGACTGGGTGCCGGCCGGGGTCCGTCGTAGTGCTCGTCGAGAATGGAGGTGGCGCCGGGTGCGACGAGTTCGTGTTCGGCCACGATCACCCCGGTGGCGGGTTCCAGCAGACAGATCGCGCCGTGGTCGACGACCACGGCGACCGTGGATCCGATCAACCGCATCGGCACCGAGTAGCGGGCCGACCCGTACCGGACACACGACAGTCGATCGACCTTGCGCAGTACCGAGGGCACCCCGATCTGCATGCGTAGCGATGGGAGTGGTTGCAACAGTTCGCGTTCGATGATCAGCCGATCGTTCGGGATGGCGCAGATCTCCGAATGGGTCGCGGCGTTCACTTCGGCGCACCACGCTTCGGCGGCGGCGTTCGCGTCACGCAGAGTGACGGGCTTGCCGGTGACGGCGGCCTCGGTCAACAGGGGCACGGCCAGATCGTCCTGGGCGTAACCGCACAGGTTCTCCACGATGCCCTTCGATCGTGGGTCGCTGGCGTGACAGAAATCGGGGGCGAAGCCGTAGTGGCCGGCCAGCCGGACGTAGTCCGGAGTGGGCACGACGACGTTGGCGACCACGCCGCCTTTGAGGCAGGCCATCCGGTCGGCGAGCACCTTTGCGGGCACGCCGCCGGCGGCGGTGAACGTCTCGGCAATCAATGCGAGCGTGGTCGAGGCACGCTCGTTGGTGGCGAACCGCACAAAGCGCCACCTCGAGAACGCGAGCACCGCGCAGAACAGGAACAACCCCGGAGCGGCCTGGGCCCAGTCGATGACCAGATAGTCACCCGGCTCCCATACCGCCGGGCGTCGGCCGCGGTGATTCTCACTGCGCCACAACGTCTTCGCCTCAGCGACGAGGCGGCGAAAGTTCCGGTCCGAACCCGTGTAGCCCGCCGCGCGGGCCTTCGGCAACACCCGCTTGGCCGAGATGCGACCGTGGGACTTCTCGACCCGTTCGGCGACAAGGTCGGCCACCGCATCGTAGTTGTGTGCCCGTTGGGCCGGCGGTGACGCCGCGACACCGGCCTGATCTGCGTGAAACTTCTCCACGACCTTCTTCACGGTGCGGTGGGTGGTGCCGCACTCCGCGGCGGCGGCTCGGTAGGACCCGAGCTGTTGGTAGGCGGAAATGATGTCCATTCGGTCCTTCGCAGATTTCAATGGAACTCCCCGGTGGTGATGGCGATTGGTTGGCGCCTTCACCGTCACCATCGGGGCCCGCAGTTCCTGATCGACACGACGAACACGGGGTGGATACTCTTACTTGGCCAAAAACGGATACCTCGACTTGGCCACCAGTGGGTACTTTTTCATGGCCACGGACATTTTTGGACAACCGTGTGGTTTTAGGATTCGCTATCTGGATGGCGAAAATGTGCCCGCTATCTCGGTGGCAGCGCATCAAGGGCGCAGGCCGCAAGGTCGGAATATGTCACGGAGTTTGGCAACCTACATGTCCGGACGGCCCGGTGGGGTCGCTGATACTGGTTTCGTGTCGGTTGGCGCGGTGGTGGCTCAGGTCGGTGAGGTGCTGGGCCGCGCGCACTCACTGTTCGGCGACCCGCCGGCCTCCGGGCAAGGACCCGCCGCGGGCTCGGTGATGAAGCTCTCCGGCGCCGGGGACCTGGTGCGCTCCGGGCAGGCCCAGATGGCGCCACTGTCGGGGCAGCTGGCCACCAACTACACCACCTTCGCCGGCGGCGCGGGCCCGGCGCTGGACACCCTGGCCGGCAACGACCGGGCACTGAGCACCCAGCTCGACGAAGCCGCCCGCGCCGATCGCACCGGCCGCACCAGCTCCGGCACCGTCGTCAACGGCGCCGCCGCCGACACCAATGGACTGGCCCCGTTCACCAACACCCCCGCCGGCCAGAAAGCACTCCTGGTCGCCCTACGCCAGCGCGTCGCCCAACAACAACAAGTCGTGCAGGCCTACAAAACCCGCGACGCGCAGATGGCGGCGATGCTGCGGTCAATGGCCTACGGCGGCCGCGGCGGTGTGGGCGCAGGAAGCGGCTCACCATTCGGCGGCGGCTCAGGCCTGTCGATGCCACAAATGGGGTCGCCGCTGAGCGGACTTCAGGGGCTCTCCGGGTTGTCTGGGCTAGGCGGCAGCGGCACGCGCCTGACGTCGAGCACGCGACCGGGAGGCCGCGGGCGGCTGGGAGCCTTGGACGCCGGCAGCATTGTCGCCAGAGCCATCCAGGGCCAGCTGCCCCCAGGCAAGGCTCCTGAGAACGGGCTGCAGAAGTTCACCGTGCTCACCAATCGCGCTGTCTCGGCGGCGTTTCCGCAGATCCGGGAAATAGGCGGCGTGCGTGCCGACTCGTTGAAGTGGCACCCCAACGGGCTCGCGCTGGATGTGATGATCCCCAACTGGAATACCCCGCAGGGAAAGGCCCTGGGGGATGAGGTGCTCTCGTTTGTGATGGCCAACAAAGAGGCACTCGGCGTCGACCACGCGATCTGGCGTCAAGCGATGTATTACGGCCCTGGGGGCGGTGAACCGATGGGAGGCCGTGGCGGGGCCACCGCGAACCATTTCGACCATGTGCACATCGCGACCAAGGGCGGCGGGTATGTGCGTACCTAACGCGTAGCAGCACGGGCCGCCTGCTGCCGAATTTTGTGTCTGGGGGGTGGGTCTGGGTCGCTGATACTGGTTTCGTGTCGGTTGGCGCGGTGGTGGCTCAGGTCGGTGAGGTGCTGGGCCGCGCGCACTCACTGTTCGGCGACCCGCCGGCCTCCGGGCAAGGACCCGCCGCGGGCTCGGTGATGAAGCTCTCCGGCGCCGGGGACCTGGTGCGCTCCGGGCAGGCCCAGATGGCGCCACTGTCGGGGCAGCTGGCCACCAACTACACCACCTTCGCCGGCGGCGCGGGCCCGGCCCTGGACACCCTGGCCGGCAACGACCGGGCACTGAGCACCCAGCTCGACGAAGCCGCCCGCGCCGATCGCACCGGCCGCACCAGCTCCGGCACCGTCGTCAACGGCGCCGCCGCCGACACCAACGGACTGGCCCCGTTCACCAACACCCCCGCCGGCCAGAAAGCACTCCTGGTCGCCCTACGCCAGCGCGTCGCCCAACAACAACAAGTCGTGCAGGCCTACAAAACCCGCAGCGCCCGCATGGCCGCAATGATGCGGTCAATGGCCTACGGCGGCCGCGGCGGTGTGGGCGCAGGAAGCGGCTCACCATTCGGCGGCGGCTCAGGCCTGTCGATGCCGCAAAGCGGTGGGGGATTCGGGGGAATCCCATTGGGCGGCGGCGGGTTTGGTGGCGGCTCCAGAGGTGGCGGATCTGGTGGGCGACGACCGTCGCCGCGGATCGACACGGGCCGCGATATCCCTCCTGGTAGGGGTGGGCAAGCTGTCCAGGCGGCGTTGTCGAAGCTGGGCCGCCCGTATGTGTGGGGAGCCAAAGGCCCTTCGGTCTTTGACTGCTCGGGGCTCACGGGGTGGGCGTGGCGTCAAGCCGGCGTGCAGCTGGGGCCCGACACCTATACGCAAGTCAATCAGGGGGTGGCGGTGCCTCCTGGTGAGGTCCGCGCCGGTGATCTGATCTTTCCCAAGGCGTCCTATGACGGCCGCGGCCCGGGTCATGTCATGTTGGCGATCTCGTCGACTCAGGTAGTGCACGCCCCTCAGACCGGTGATGTGGTGCGTATCGCGCCGATGCCGCCAGGGTTTATCGCGCGCCGTCCGGTGGCCACGTAGCCCCGGAAAATCGTGCACGGTGGGGGATCGGCGCGGCTTTAGGCTCGTAGTTATCCGCCCGAGGAAAGGATGTGGCCGTGGAGTCTGGGTTGCAGCAACAAGCCAGTCAAATCTTGGATCTCGCTACGCGGGCGAAGAAAGTCTTCGGCGGTGATTCCACCCCGCAGCGGCCACCGGAATTCGCAGCGCCGCGCGATCTCGAAGAGACGATCTCCCGTGATCACTTCTGATTTCAGCGCGGCGGCGGGCCTATTGCCGTCAATGATGTTGATGCATAAGAGGTTACGATGACCGACGCTCGCAAGTTCGATGAGCTGGTGTCCTGGCATGCCAAGCCGGTCGCCGGAGTCGGTATGGGCTGGGATCCGGGTTGGCGCGCCGACGGGGGAGCGTTTGCCCCCAACATCAGCCCCTCGGACCCGTACTGGAACACGGTGTTGGACAAGGCCCAAGCCGCCTATGGCGATCCTGGTATGCGGTTTAACACCTCTGATCCGAGCGCGGACCGCTATCTCGTCTTCAGCGACGGCACGCGGGTACCGACCGATGGCTCGTTGGCCTATCGCGATAACGGCAACACCTACGTGATGAACAACGATGGCTCGGTGTCGCTACTTGGTGGTGACGGTAAGGCCGGTCAACCCTTCTTCCCGGAGTTCCGGCGCAACGAGGCCGGCCAGTATGTGCCGGTCAACGCTCAAGGCCAGCAGGTCGCGCCGCTAGCCGCCTCCTACGTGGACGATCCAGCGACAGGCAAGCGCACCTACTACAACGCCAATGGAGACGTCGTGGGATCTGAGCAGCGGCCCGCCACACCGCCGCCGGGCAGCCAGCCCGGCGTGGCGACCGATGAACAGCAGTCGGGGCGCACCGCTGACGCGGTACGCAAGCTGCACGACGAGATGAAGGACCGCTACAGCCAACTCAGCGAGGCTGAGGGCAAGTTGACCGAGGCGATGCTGAGCGCCCGGACCACGACCGCCGAGGGCCAGCAGAAGCTCAACGACATCCAGCAGAAGATCGTCGAGGCGGTCAACAACCCGGCGATGTCGCTGGACACTCCGGCCGGCGAGCAGGCGTTCTTGAAGTTCTTGCGCAGTCAGGTCGCCGCTATCGGCGAAGTACTCCAGTCGGGGACTTTGACTGCCGAGGATCAGGCCAAGGCGGCGTCGGCGCTGGCCGCCCTCTACGACATGGACGGAGCCTCCCCGGACACCGGGGGTGAGACTCCCAGTGACCCCAACACCCAACCGGCACCGGCGACTCCGGCTCCGGCGCCGGCGGTCAGTGATCCCGCGCTTGCCGATCCCGCGCTCACGGATGCGGGGCTGGGGCCGATGGAACCGATGCCCGATCCGATGTTGTCGGATTTGGGGATGGGCGGTCCGATGGGTGCGGACCCGCTGGCGGGGCTGGCCTCCGCGTTACCGGCCGCGATGGGGGCTTTCCCTCCGGGTGGCGGATTGGGTGGCGGCAGCCCGCTTGATGCTCTCACCGGAGCCGCTGCGCCGCTGGCCGGTCTGGCCTCCCAGCTGGGCGAACAAGCCCGCCGCGAGGAACCCGACCCCGGCGTCGAGTCGGAGAAGGACAAGGACGACGAGCTCGACGAGGACGAGGGTAAGGACGACCACGACCACGCACCCGAGCCAGTGCCCGGGGAAACCCCGCCGTCCACGACGCCACAATCGGGCACTCCGCCCGAGCCGGTGCCTGCGGGCACGCCCGGGGAGGGCGCCCCACTGGCGGCACCGGGCCCGCCCCCACCGCCGCCGACGGCAATCACGCTTCCGGACGGCTCGACCGCCAATGCACGCACCCCAGAGCTGGCTCAGGCCGTCAAGGCCCACATCGACGGCAAGCCACTCGAGGAGGCCTACCGCGAACAGCACCTCGAGCTGCCCCCGCCGGGCACTCCGGTGACCGCTCCGGTCGATCCGTCGCGCCTGTCGGCCGGCATGCTCGCGGTGTTCAACGACCATTACGCTGTCGCGCTGAGCTCGGTGAAGGCGCTCCAAGATGGCCAGGTTGTGCCGGCGTCGATGATTGCCTCCAGCCCGGGCTTCCTGGGCTGGCTCGACCCCAGCGCGGTCGGCGCACCAGCGCCCACCCCGGCTCCCGCGCCGGTGCCAATCCCGCCGACCTCCCCGGCCACCGACCCGGCGAACCCGGCGCCGCTGGCCAGCGCACCGGTGCCCACCCCCATCGGATAGCGGCTGATGTATGACGCGGCGGCAAAAAATCGCGACAATATCTAGATCGAAGGAGCTATGAGATGACCGACCCGATTCATATCGACCCTGAGGTGATGCGCACCGTCGCCAACCAGCACGACGATGTCGCCGACCAAATTGCGCCTGCCCGTGAGGCCAGCGCCGAGATCCTGGCCGCGGTCAACACCTTCGGCCCGATCATGCACCAGTTCAAGTCGGCGGTGTCGGACTTGATGGTCAACCGCGACGCCGCGCTGCTCCACCACGAACACACCCACCGCAGCGCCGCGATCGGGTTGCGCCGCGAAGCGGCCAACTTCGTCACCCGCGACGAAATCAACGCAGAAAACCTCCGAGTTGATCAACAATGACAACCTGCCGCTGAGCGAGCAGGCGTTCCTGGCCCGGACCCCCGACGATGCGGTCCTGGTCAGAAATGCCGTTAAGGGGCACATCCTGGGCGTTCAGCTCGAACCCAAAGCCATGCGTGACCCCATGTTTGAGTTAGCTCAGCGAATCGTGGCCTGTGCTGACGTGGCGTATCTTCAGGGGCAGGTGGCACTGCGCGAGCAGATGGAGCACGCCAAGCTCGATCCCGTCTGCTACGCAGATTTCCCCACCCAAGGGGACCTGGCCGCCGCCCGTGACCGACTGAGGAATCTGTAGACCGATGGTTTCTGTTGACCCGAGTGGACTGGTCTCGGCAGCGCAACGGATCACCGCCGCGCTGTCGGATCTGACGACAGCTAACCCCGAGCATCCCCCGCTGGCCGCCGATCCGGCGTCGGTGGGCGCCGCGGGCAGGCTCACCACTGCGGGCACCACCTTGGCCAGCGTCCTGGTCGAACAGGCGGCAGGGCTGGCAGCCACCGCCGAACAGCTGGCCAACGTCGCAGCAGGTTTCACCGCCAAAGATGCGGCCAACGCGACCAAAATCTCCAGCCTCAACACCGCCAGTGAGGGCGCCGCCGTGTCGGGCTGGGCGCCCCCGTCGCCGCCGGTCCCTCCCGACGCGCGTCCAGTGCTGGCCGCACCCCCCGCCGCCCCCGCCGAGATCATCTCCAATGCGGTCCACTCCGGCGACCCCGCCAGCGGCGAAGCGTTCATTTCGGGATGGCGCCAGGTCGCCGGCTCGGCCCGCGACGCCTCAGCCGCGGTACGGCTGATCGCCGACAGTCTCCCTGACAGCTGGGATAGCCCGGTGGCCACCGACGTGGTGCGCGGGCACCTGATCAAATACGCCAATGCGTTGGAAACCTCCGGCCAGCGCGCCGATACGGTCGCTGAGCAGGCCAATCGCCATGCCCAAGAGGTCGCTCAGGCGCGCAGCGACATTCCGAGTCCCGACGCGTTTCAAGCGATGAACCACCAGCTACAGACGCTGGCGCAGGCTAACGCGCAGACCGGCGGCATGTACGCGGTGCCGCTGGCCAACGCGGTGGAGCAGAAAGCCCAGATGGAGGCCCAAACCGCGCAAGGCTTCGGCGGCTACTACGCCAGCACAGAGGCCACCACCGCCGGTGAGGTTGATCTGGACGGCGACGGCATCCCCGACGTTCCCGCCGACGAGGCGGCCGCCGCGGCCGCTGCGGGGGAAGGAACGGGTCTGCCGGGCGAAGCGACGCCGGGAGAGCCCGGGTCACAGGATATGGCCGGTCAGCTGGCCTCGATGCTTCCCAGCATGATCCCCACGGTTCTCGGGGCGGCCGGGGGACTACTGGGCGGCGCGATGTCATCGGTGATGAAGGCGCCCGAATCGCTGATTCAGGCCGGGACACAGGCGATGGGTGCGGCTACCCAAGGACTATCGGGGTTGATGCAACCCGAGCTCGACGACATCGGCACCGAGGACCTGGGCCTAGACGATGCGCCCCTGGACGACATGAGCGGCTTCGGCGGCGGAGGCGGCGGCGGTGGCATGACGTCGCCAGCCTCCGGCGGGGCACCGTCGACGCCGCCGGTGATGCCCTCCACCGGCCCCAACCCCACCCCGCCAACCTTGCCCACCGGTGGCTCGCTGCCTCCGCCGGTGAGCCCCACGATGGGCCCGGGCGGCGGCATGATGCCAATGGGAGGCATGCCGATGGCCGGCATGCCAGGGGGTGCAGGCCAAGGCGGCGGGGCCGACGAACGCAACGCAAAGCCCAAACAGGTTGTGGGCAAATCTCTTCCGCACACAGAATCGGTGACCGGCAAGGTGACCGCTGACAGGATCGCAGTGTCGACAACCGCACCGGACCGCAAAGACGACGACCCGCCGCCCAACGACGACGCACCTCAGCGCAGTAGCGCTCCGCTGATCCGCCGTATCACGACCGTCGCACCGAAGGACGGCGCCTAATGTGGGGCGGCGCGGGCTTCGATGACCTCGGCGACGAGGAAAAGGTCAAGTTTTCCGAAGCGGAACAGGCCGCGACCCTGGAGCGTCTCGACAAGATGATCGCCCAGCTCGGAGCGTTACGCACCGAGGTCGAAGACCCCGATGGCTATGTGCGGTTCACCCTGGGTGACGACGGCCGCCTCCTCGAACTGTTCATCCACGAGGCTGCCCGCACATCACTGACCAACTTAGCGTTGGAAAAGAAGCTCAACGATCTGTTCGCCGCCGCTAACGAAGCAATGATGCTGTCCCGCAAAGAGTTCTGGGACCACTACAGCATCACCGACATCTGATCCGCCGGTCTAGCTCCGAAAAGCACTGAGCCAGAACCGATTCTTGGACTCCCGATCGGGCGAAGCTTGCCACGACCCAGCGCGGATTGACGTACGCACGGGCAAGGGTACAACTCAGCGCGGTGATGAGAAGCGTTGGCAAGAAATGCCGTTCGAAAGTTATAAGTGGAAGGGCCCGACCAAGGGTGGGAGGAGTCGGGCCCTTCCGGTTCCGACCTCGGGGGGCGCGACCGGAACACCACGAACGCTACCGCAGCGCCCACGCCCCTCCGTGCACAAAATTCGGCGGCGCGATGCTGCGCCATCGCAGCGGCTCGTTGAGGTGCCGCGCGGGCCCGCTACAGACGCGGGGTAGCTGTAGGCAGCCAACCTGTGAAAGGCCACGAATCATGTGTTGACGGGAGGTGCGGAGCGGATCGGGGCCTAAATTTGGCGGTGCCAGACCCCACCGGCGCCGTTTACCCTGGAGTTATGACAGCGGGCGGGAAAACCCAAGCATATGTGCCGCCGCCGAACGGTGGCCCCTACGGGCCGCCCCCTGGCCCCGGCCCATCCGGCTACGGCCCGCCGCCGCCTCCACCGATGTTGCAGCCCCCACGCCCAGGACGCTTGCGGACGGCGCTCGCCACCGCGGGCATCATCCTCGCCGTGGTTCTGGCGGCAGCCGCGCTGGTGGTGGCACTGACGACCCGCTCCAGCAGCAACGACTCGAACAGCACCGCTCCACCTGCTGGAGACCCAGCCGCATCGTCCAGCCCGGCGTCCACTGAGCAGGCCGACCGCGCACTCTGCACAGCTATCGGACCGCTGATGAGCGAGTACAACAAAGTGTCCAACGAGTGGATCGCGCTCGGCACACCTGGATCACCCGCCCGCGACGCCGGCCTACCCAAGTTGATCAAGGATACGGAGGACTTTGTCGGACGAGCAGACACAGTCATGGACCAGCACCCCGACGTTCAACCTCGATTTGAGCGGACGCTGCAACGCTATCTCGACGACCTCTGGCTGTTCGCCAACAACATTGAGCCGGGGCCCTCGGAGGATTACGACAAAGCAGCGTGGGTCGACAGCATGATGGCCTACGGCGGACCTCAGACAATCTGTAATGAGCTCGGCGCTGGCTGGTAGCTGATGGGGGGTATTAGCTGATGCCGGCTTCAGCAGCGGTTGCCGCTGGCCCGGGAATGCCTAACCGGCCGTACTCGCCGCGAATTGTTGGACCAGTTTGGCCGACGACATCGCCGGAATCGTGGTCAGAGACAGCCGACGCTATTCAGCAGAAGAGCGCCGACCTAGCTGCGAACGCCGCAGCCATTCGACGTGCCGCGGACGAACTTGGCGGTTCCAACACTGGTCAGACGATCGACGCGATGTGCGAACGTTCTTACCGCCTCGCGCAGACGATAATTAACCAATCGGATATGTACGCGGAGGTCTCCAAGGCTGTCAAAGAGACTGCCGAGCTGATCTGGCATGCCCGCGGCCGGCTCGAAGAGATCGACCGCAAAGCACATGAGGAAATCGAACGGCTCAAGCAGCAACTTCAGGCGTTGGCCGGCTCGCCGTTAGGCGCTGGCGCGGCGATGGCAGCCATCTCTGCTGCGATCGAAGCCGTCATCACCGCAGCGCAAGGGGAAGCACTGGCTGTAGGGACTGACGCCGCCACGTCTATCGCAGAGCAAGCCGCCAGCATCGGCGGCACCCCCTCAAGCCAAATGCCCGGAGGCAGCCAGATCACCGCGGCCGACCACACCACCCAAGGCGGCAACGGCGACAACGTCCAGGCCCTGGACAATCCCACAGGACCAGGTGCAGCCCCACTCTCACCGGTGACCGACAAAGGAAGCTGGGGTACCGAGAATCCGGATGGCGGCGATGCAGAGCCAGCACGCGGTGTAACGCCGAGTACAGCAGAACCGGGACAGAGCCCCGGCGAGACGAGCTCCGGCCCCGGTGACCGCAGCGGGTGGGGGACCGGCGAGGAGGGGGCGGCCAGCCCAGGCTCCGCCCCAGAATCTGGCACGCCGGACCCGCTGAATGACAAGCTGCGGTGGGACTCCTCGGCCTCTTCTCCGATGACGCCGCCTATGACGCCGGTCACGAGCGGGGGCAGCGGCGGGTCATCGCCGCTGGGTTCAATCGGGGGTGGGTTCAAGCCGCCGTCTGCGAGCGGGTTGTCGTCAGCGGGGACTGGTGGTCTGTCGCCTAGCTCGTTGTCTTCAAATGCGGGGCTGTCGTCGTCGCTGCCGTCTTCTGTGTCGCCGGCGGCGGGCGGTCTTCCGTCTGCGGCTGCGGGTGGTGGTGGCGCACCGGGGGCGGCTACCTCGTCTGACTTTTCCCGCGGGTTCAATGCGGGCTTAGGTACGGGCTCGGTGTTGCCGCCGCCTGTTGCTCCTCCTCCGGCGCAGCCGCTGAGTTCGACTACGGGTGCGTCGAGTACGCCGGTCTCGGCCGGTCCCGCGCCGGTGTCGGCGGCTGGCGGGCCTGCCCACGTCGCGTCGCCGGGGCCCACGGCATCGGGTGTTCCGGCCGGCCACATGGGGTCGATGGGTGCGCCGATGATGCCGCCGGCGGCCGCTCCGGCTGGCCCGCTGCCTCCGTTCAACTCTGATTTGCAGCCCAGGCAGGTCGCGCCAGCGGGCGCGGGCGCCCCGCCGCCCGCGCCACCGCCATCCCCGCCCGCGGGTGCGGGTCAGGCGACACCGCTTCCGCCGGGTGTAGTTGCGTCGGGTGTTGGCGCTGCGGCGGCCGGCGCGGCCGCTGGGGCGTGGTCCGTGGCGCCTGATCCGCTACTCGACCAGGCGGTGAAGCTGCTTCACGAGCTGATGCATGCCTCGCGTGTTTATGGGTGCATCGACTGGTGCGTTGGCATGTTCAAGACGCCGTCGGGGCCGAAGGCGTGTGTTGTGAGCAATGAGGGCAGCGGCTTCATCCCTCCAGGTGTTTTCCTGCCCAAGTCTGCGGAGTTTGTATTCTCTGACGGGCACTTGGGGAGAGACTTTCATGCGCGCTGGTTCGGCTGGGTGAATCCAGCCGAGACCATGCTTGCTTACGCGCAGCAGTGCATGCAGAGCAATCCGAATGTTGAGCTGTGGGCGTTGGCCGTCTCAACGAACCATGGTGGCAACGCCGCACCCGTGCGTGCCGCCGGCCTGCTTCATGTGCAGAACTGTCGACTGGAGGAGTTGGAGAAGCTGGGGATCGCGGCCGATGTGCCGCCGCCTGGCTTGGACGAAACGCGGATTCACCGTTTGCAGACTATGGATCCGGCTGAATACGGGCTCTTAACCAGTGGATCCGTTGTGGATCGTGCGCGGTTATTGGCGTTGACGATTGCGGCTGTGCGCACTGCGCTGTCGCGCGCCTCTGAGCTGCTGGGCTTCCAGGTGCCTCCGGCGATTCGCCAGGTCGCTACGGTGATCGAGAATGGCGAGGCGGTGTCGGAGCAGCTGTGGACCGAGCTGGATCTGGCGATGCGCGCGGCTATCCTCGACAGTTCGGGCCAGCGGCCAGGTCGGGTGGCCGGTGATGTGGGCCCGTCTGCTTATGCGCGGTGTTTCCACAACGTGGCGCGCGCGGCGGAGCTGCTGCTGTGGTGGCGCGGCACGACACCTGATTATGTCGAGATCGCCTATACGGCAAGGCATATTGCGAAGGAAGCTGAACTATGGCCCGCGATGGCCGCTTGAGGGGAGTTGTGTAGATGCCTGCAGTATCTGGGGGCGAGAAGCCGATCGAGGTGTTACCGGCGGCGGTGACCGGGACCGCCCAGGTGATCGCCGGCGAGGCGACCCAGGCTACTCAGCCTGGTCCGGTCCCGCTTCCGGGAGCGGGGTCGTCGGCGATCGATGCTGCCACCATCGCCGTAGCCGCAGCCACGGCCGAGAAATTTGCGCAGGCCTCGGCGGCGGTGGCGCCGGAGCCCATCGAAGGGGTTCAGAAGGCCGAGACCGCCATGACAGAGCTTCGGGGGCAGGACACTGAGAGCGCCGCCGACATCAGGTCGGTCGCTCAGACTATGCGGCCGATGCCGCCGCCGGGGGCCAGCGGCGGCGGGGGCGCACCGAGCATTCGCCCGGTCAGCAATACCGGCGCGGATAGTTGGCATTGGGAATATGACCACAACGGGCTGATGGTCAGGGTTGATGACGTCGAGCCAATTGATCCGGGCGGCGCTGCCGGGGGTGGTTTCGGCGGGCTTGCCCCGGTGGGCCCCTGACAGTTCGGTCACCGCTTGTTGCGTGAAGGGGGTCGCAGCATCGTGGGGTGTCTGATTATCGGGCGATCTGAAATTGGCGCCGATATAGCCCCCTGGACGGGGTTAGGGTCGGATACGTGACCACTCAACAGTTCAGGCGGCCTGGCCCGATTGCACGCCCGCCGGCGACGGCGGGCGGCAAGATCGCGATTGATCCGCCGATTCCGGCGCCGATCCCGCCGCCGCGCAGTGTGTGGGGGATTGTGCTGCCGATCGTTCTGATTGTGGGTGTGATCGGGTTTATCGTCGCGATGTACATGTCCGGAATGCGTAGCTTCGCGGGGGGCTTCGGCATATTCGGGATCATGATGCTGATCGGCATGGCGGGCATGCTGTTCCGCGGCCGCGGCGCCGCGCAGAAGATGTCTTGGGGGGAGCTGCGCCAGTACCGGGCCAACTATTTCGCCCGCCAGGACGATGTGCGTGATGAAATCGAGGTACAGCGCCGCGCCCAGTTTGATCATCGCGAGCATTTCCATTGGGACCCGGCCAAACTCGTTGCCGCGGTAGGCACCGAACGCATGTGGGAACGCTCGCCGAGTTCGGATGAGTTCGGCGAGGTCCGGGTTGGGGTCGGCAAGGTCAAGCTCGCCATGACGATCGAGAAGCCGAAGATTCCCGAGGCATCACAGATCGAACCGGCCACCGGTCACGCCCTGCGCAAGTTCCTGCTGGAGCAGGAATACATCGACGACATGGCCAAGGTGATTTGGCTGCAACGCTTCGCGGGCGTCTCGTTCATCGGGGATATGGACGAGGCACGCGCTCTGCTGCGGGCGATGGTGTGCCAGCTTGCGGCATTCCACAGCCCCGCCGACCTCCAGATTCTGGTGGTCAGCGACGCCCCGTCGGTGTGGGACTGGACGAAGTGGCTGCCACATATGCAGCATCACAGCAAGCGCGACGGCTGCGGTGAGCGCCGGCTGCTGTTTTCCTCCCCGGCTCAGCTGGAGGAGTTTTTCGACGAGGCGGAGCTTCCGCGTAGCGAGTGGACGCCCCCGGCCAGCGGGTTGCATGGCGCGGGGAACACCGTTCTGCCGTTTCGGGTGATCATCGACGACAACTGCGGAACCCCCGAGGACTGGGCCGGCCTGACTGGCAGCGCCGGGTATGCCGGCACCTGCTTTGTGCGCCTGGCACCGTCGGTGCCGCCGCCGTCGCCGCATGATGCGTTCGGGACGAAGAGTTGGATCGGGTTTTCCCCGGAGACCACCTACCGCCTCGTGGGCGGTGCGCTGCGCAAGCGACTGCCTGCCGAGGACCTCACACCGTTTAGCGGTGTTCAGCACCCGTCCTCGGACGAGCTCGAGGACGCCTTCTACGCCAAGGCCGACCAGCTGTCGATCAGCGCAGCGGAGCGGTTCGCTCGGGCGATGGCCCGCTTCCGCGCCTCCGGCGGGGTCACTACGGTCACTGATTCCGGCCACCAGCAACGCACGTTGCTTGACGCGGTGGGGGTGCGGGACCCCCGCAACCTCGACGTGGACCGCCTGTGGTCCCCGCGCCGCAGCCAGGGCCCGGAGTGGATGCGCTTCCCGGTCGGTCTCGATGAGAGCGGCCAGGTGGTCGACTTGGATCTCAAAGAGGGCAGCCAGCAGGGCATGGGCATGCATTCGCTCTTCATCGGCACGACCGGCGCGGGCAAGTCCGAGGGCATCATCACCGAGGTCGCCTCGATGGCGTTGACCCATTCGCCGGAGGTCGCCAATGTGGTGTTCTTCGACTTCAAGCTGAAATCAGCTGCCGGCGTGCTCGAACAGTTCCCACATGTGGTGGCCAGTGTCAGCAACCTCGGCGATGAGCGCCACCTTGTCGGCCGCATGTATGAGGCGCTGGAAGGCGAGCTTGATCGTCGCGGCGCTCTGTGCAACGCCGCCGGCCCGGACGTGGTGGATCTGACGGTTTACAACCAGCGGCGGCTCACTGATCCCTCGCTGCCGCCGGTGCCGGTGCTGTGGGTCATCGCCGACGAGTACCAGGAGCTGCTCAGCGACCGCGACTGGGGCGATAAGTTCCGCAGCTTGTTCTGGCGGATCATGCGCCAGGGCCGTGCCTATCACATGTTTTTGCAGCTGGTCGGCCAGACCGTCGACACCCAGAAGCTGCGCGACATCCGCAAGCTGCTCGGCTTCACCATCGCCGGTCGCACTGGCACGGAGGAAGATTCCCGCGAGGCCCTCGGTGTGGGGATCGCCGCCAAGATCGACGAGAAAGGCGCGGAGGGAACTGCTTTCCTGCGGGTGGCGCAGCGCCAGCCACGCCAGTTCCGATTCTTCTATTCCTCGGCTGATTTCGTTCCCCAGACCGGACCCGACGACAGCCGGCCGCTAGAGGCCGGCACATGGTTCGAGCCCCGCGCTTTCACGGCCGAAGAGGCCGCCGACATTGATGGCCTGCTGGCCGAGCCGGTCGAACGCGACGCTGCCCCGGCGCCGGTCCCGGAGGCCGCCAGCGTGAAGATCATCGACGCGGTGATTGGTTCTCTGCAGGCGACGGGGGCCGCCCCGCCGCGCCAGCTGTGGCTGCCCCCATTGGGTGCCCCGCCGGCCGCCGACGATCTGGTGGCTCGACTGCGCGGCAAGCCGTGGGATGTCGACTACGGCCAGAACCCAGGCCTGGTGTTGCCGGTGGCGCTGGAGGATCGCCCACGTCAGCACCGCCAGGATGTCTGCTACCTGAACATGCTGGAAAGTAGCGCGCTCATTGTCGGTGCCCCCCGTATGGGCCATACCAACGCGGTCATGACCATGATCACCGCGGGTGCGTTGATGTACCGGCCGGAGCGGGTGCAGTTCTACTGCATCGCCGCCAGTGGCCCGCAATTGGCAGCGTTGAACGATCTTCCGCATGTAGCGGCGGTGGCGGCTCTACACGACACCGAGGGCGTCACCCGCTTGCTGGCCACCGTGCGCGGCATCGTCGAGGAGCGCGAACGGCTTTTCGCCACCCGCGGCCTGGACATGGAGCAGGTGCGTGCGGCGAAGTTCGGCCCGAACCCGACCGATATCGGCGTCTCCGGCGGTGATGTGGTGCTGGTCATCGACGGCTGGGGCAATTTCAACGACGCCAACCAGAAATGGGTTGAGCAGGTGATGTCGCTGATGCGTGCGGGCAACTACGGGGTCCGCACGATCGTCACCCACACCAGCTACCTGTCGAAGATCAACACCCAGGTCAAGAACCTGTCCACGGAGCGCATCGAGTTGCGGATGACCGATGAGCGGGAATCCGAGCTGGGCCGGCGCGACCCCACGGTCAACCGGGGCAAAGAGGTTCCGAATAAGCCAGGACACGGCCTCAGCGCCGCCGGCTTCCACATCATGATCGGCGAGCCGGTGCTGGCCAATGATCCGGCCGGCCCCATCGATGCTCGCGGTGTCGGCGCAGTGGTCCGCCGGGTGGCCGGAGTGGAGAAGTTCGCCGAGGTGAAACGCCTGCCGGAGATGGTGCCGCTGTCTGATGTGTTGGCGCGGGTCAACGGCGGCGCGCAACGCGACCTGGTTCCGTTCGGTCTGTCGGAGTCCGATCTGGGCCCGGCCTACGTCGACTTCTCCGAGAACCCCCACGCGGTAGTCGTGGGCCGCGCGCAATCGGGACGCTCGGCGTTCCTGCGCACGATGATGCACAGCGTCATGGCCCACTACAGTCCCGATGAGGCCACCATTGTGTTGATTGATCCGCGCCGCCGCCACATGGGCGTGGTGCCCGAGGAGACGTGGCTGTCGCGCTACGCCTACACCCTCAACGACATCAAGAAGGCTGCGGGGGAGTTGAAGGAGCTGTTCGACAAGCGCACCCCGCCGCCGGGCACCAGTCCCACGGAGATGCTGAAACGCCAGTTCTGGACCGGCCGCAAGATTTTCGTCTTCGCCGATGACGTCACGTCGTGGAACTCGGCACAGAATCCGCTGATGGAGTTGGCCGACTACGTGGAAACGGCCGACCAGCTGGGCATGCACATCATCGCGGCCGCCGACATCAAGCTGTGGAGTTTCCAGGCGTCGGGCAACAGCATGCTCGGCCGACTGGCCGGCGCCCTGCAACCGACGATCATTCTGGACGGCCGCCGAGAACACGGCCCGATCATCAGCGGTGTCTACGCCGAGCCTCAACGTCAAGGTAAAGGCATCTACGTGCACCCCGGCGGCACCACCGATGGTGTGCTGGTGGCCTGGACACCTGAACCGGTGCGCTCAACACCTCCTCGGCATTCCTCCCCGATGGGCCAGAGCTAATGCGATCACCAGCGACTCATGCGGGCGATTGGGCTACGGAATTAGTGGCCCGAGCGCCGGAATCAGAGATTTTGAGCCTGCTCAGCAGCCATTCATCAAGGTCATCGGTGGTGATGGTGCCGGTGCGGAATTTAGCGCAGGTAGCCCCCGAGCACTGGGCTTAAACTGAGTTCAGATCACCCCCACGAAGGGAGAGGCAAACAAATGTCCGTTCCAATCATTGGTGTCGAGCCGGCGCTGGTCGGAATGCTGTCGGCGGCCGAGAGCGCGGGCGCGGCGACCATGGCCGCCGGGACGTCCGGGGCTGCCCCGGTGATGACGACGGTGCTGCCCCCGGGTAGCGATCCGGCGTCGATGGCGGTGGCGACGGCGCTCAACGCGCGCGGCGCGGCAGCGGTAGCCGCGCTGACGCAGCTGACGATGACGCGGGCAATGTTCGCTGGCAACGTCGGCGTCAACGGCACCAGCTACGCAGCGATGGATGTGCTGCAGCAGACCGCTCTCGCGATCTAGAACCGCTTTCGGGCAATGCCAGGCTTCGGGGATTCGGCGCTCAATCCGCCGCAGGTGAACTATTACCAGTTGGTCACCGGCGATGAGGCGGCTACTGCGGCGGCAGCTGCGGCGGCTCATCAGGCGACCGCGGCGATGCTCACCGCCGAGATTGCCACCATGACCACCAGTACGACCAGCACGGCCGCGGTGGGCTGGCAGGGCGCCGGTGGTGCGGCGATGACGATGACCGCTCAAGCGTTCGCGGGAATCATGGGCATGGCCGTGGCCTGGTTTGAGGAGGCTGTCGTGCAGGCGACGGCCATCGTGGATGCCTATCACCTGGCTAAAACCACGATGGTGCCTGGACCGGTGTCCGATCAGAACCTCGCCGACACCGAAGCGCTGGTCGCCACGAACTTCATCGGGCAGAACAGTCCGGCGATCGCGGCCCTGGTCGCCGAATATGAGCGGCAGTGGATTCAGAACGCCACGATCATGTCGAGTTACCAAGGTGTGGTCACCGCGGCGTTGGGCGTACTGGCGACGCCGCCGCCGTTCGCACCGATGGCACCCAACCCCGCCGCAGCATTGGCCGCCCTGGGCAACGCCGGGGCACAAGCCGGCGTGCAGGGCGCCCTGCAGGCCAGCTCCCAAAGCATGCAGCAGGCCAGCACCGCGGCAGTGCCGGCCGCTGAAGCGGTCTCGGCACCGGCCGACGCCATGTCGGCGATGGGCGGACCGATGGGGATGATGGGGCAGCTCTCGTCGGTCACCGGCATGATGGGCCAGGCTCCGCAGATGCTGGGCCAGGCCCCGCAGATGCTGGGCCAGTTCATGCAGATGCCGATGGGCATGCTCGGCCCGCTGTCTTCGAGCATGGGCGGTCTCGGTGGCGCTCCGGGGGCCGCGTCAGCGGCTCCGCTGACCGGTACACCGGTGGCGACGCCAGGGTTGGCCAGTGCGCTCAGTGGTGGCGGCGGTGGTGGCGGCGGCATCGGCGCCGGCGGCAGCGGGGTCGTTCCGACCAGTTCCTACACCCGCCCGGTGGGCAGTTTCAGCACCCCCAATGCCCCGAAACTGCCCGGCGGATTCGGAGGTGCCGTCGAACCGGTGGCCACCGGACCGAGCCCGTCAGGGGGCGCCGGCACTGGTGGTTTGTACGGCGCTCCGGCCTCGGCGATGGGGCGCGACGGCGGGGCAGCGACCGAGCAGCGGCAGGGACGCACGATGCAGGTCACGCTTGCCCGATCGGCCGCTGACAGGGGGGACAGGTAACAAAAAATTAGCGCACGGCGGGGTGTGTAGACGCCCATAGACTTTGTCTAGATCCAAACATCTTCCAGAACAGGAGTTTCCATGGCACAGCAAGTTGTTGGTGCGGCGCAGATCCAGTCCGCCGCCGACCAGCTCGACGATCTCAAGATGCGGGCCCTCGACGTGCTCAGCCGCTACCAGCAGCATTCGATGGAACTGCAGGCCTCCGGCGGCCTCGACGGCCAGGCCGGTGTCGCCAACGTGGCCACGGCAGATGAGATCTCGCGGGCGCAGCGCGAGATGAACATGCGGTGGGAGTCGCTGATCGCGGCACTGCGTAACAGCGCGCCGGACTTCACCAACATCGACACCCAGAGCGCCCAGCAGATCCAGTCGGTCGCCGGCGGCCTGCGCTTCACCTGACCCTCCATCCCACCAGAGACATTCGAAAGGACTCCACCACAATGGACGGAATGATCAAGGTCAATCCCGGCGCGATCGTGGACTACAACGCCGCCCTGGGAACGTTCAGCGGCGAGCTGGACAACATCGCCTCCGAGGCGCAGAACCTGCTCGGCGGCATCGCCGAGTACTTCACCACCGATCAGGCGTCGGTCACCTACGCCCAGGCGCAGCAGATGATCATCGACGCCACCAACGAGGGCAAGGAAGTCATCCACCGCCACGGCCAGGCCGCCGACCAGGCTGGTGTGGACTTCGTGTCCCAGGACGGGGCCTCTGCCCAGACATTCATGGTCTAGGACGGCCCACCAGGGGTGCTGTAGCGACACTGCCGAAAGGGGGGCCAACTGCAGTTGGCCCCCCTTTGTGCTGCTCGAAACAACAGAAGGGATAGGACATGGCGCTGACGACAACCGTCGGGGGCGTATGGGTACTGCAGGCGCTGCTGGGTGTGGAATCCATGCCAACAGCGTTGCGGCTCAAGCCATTTATTCCGTCCGTGCATCACGAACTGATTGTTGAGACCACAGCAGGGCCGGTCCCGATCGCCGAAACCGCAGAGTATCTGAGCCTGGTGCAGGCCGGCGCCATTTCTCCTAGTGGCGCGGTCGACGACCCGGTGCGCGACTGGATGACCGTGCTGGGCCGCCCTGACCGTCAGGCCGTCCTGACCATTCGGCGACCGTCAGGGCAGGCCGTCCACAACGGTGAGCTCCCGACGGTGGACGAGCGGGTGGTCGTGGTGTGCCGGTACCGCCGGTGGCTGGTGATGGCTGCCCGCGACGGCAACGACATGGTCGTTGACGCGGTGGGGGAGACCGATGACCCCGCAGTCCAGGCGGACTTGATGTGCCAAACCTTGATGCCGGCACTGGGCGTGGCTGCACCCGCGGACATCGACGGCGTCAACATCCCCGCCGACCTGATGCAATCGACGCTGGAAGCCGCTGTCCCGCAGGGGCGAGACGCCACGATCGCCGCGATGAGCAGGCTGGGACTGCAACCCCAGCAGGCCGAGGTGCTGGCTGCGGCGACACGCCTGGACGACTCAGCCATGGCCGTCGCCATGGTGATTGACCACGACATCGCCCAGCATGTCCATCCCCGGGTGGTCACGGTGGCCGACACCGAGTTTGGTCGCGTCAGCATCACCACGAGCACGTCGGCTGACGGTAAGCAGTGGCTGAGCTTGTGGCCGGCCACCACCGACGCCGTGCGCGAGGACCTCTACGGGTTACTTTCCGCGCCGCGGGCGGCCGCGTAAAACGCCATGCGTGCATATGTCGGGGGGCGTGAAATTGGTGCCGATTTAGGGTCGTTTCGCCTAGTAGGGTGGGCGATATGGCGCTGAATTTGACGTCGCGGCTGCAGGTAACGGCCCACTATTTCTGGAACCGCCGCAACGCGGCGGCGCTGAGTCATCACGGCGTCCGGTTGGAATACGACCCCGAGCAACGCCGCAGTGCTGCGCTGATTCTCGGGGTCATGTTCACGCTGCTGGCGATGGCGCTGATGTTCATGCTGTCGATGTGTTCCCCCGCCGGACAGGTGGGCCAGTCGGCCATCTTGGCCGACCGCGACACCGGCGCGGTCTACGTGATGGTCGACGGTCGACTACACCCGGCGCTGAATCTGATGAGCGCCCGGCTGATCGCCGGCCAGCCGAATAATCCGACGTTCGTCAAGGCCGCCGAGCTGGAGAAATACCCGCAAGGACCGTTGGTGGGCATCGTGGGCGCCCCCGCGGCGATGCCCATCCGAACGGCGTCGTCCTCGGACTGGACCGTGTGCGACACCGCACCGACACCGACGTCGACGACCTCAGCCGCCTCGGAACCTGTGGTCACGGCGATCGCCGGCCAACTCACGCTAGGCCAGCGCTCAGCGCCGCTACAGATGCCCGATGCCATCTTGGGCCACTACGGCGATCGCACCTATGTGATCTGGGAGGGGCACCGCTCCGAGATTGACCTCAGCAACAAGGCGGTCGCTTTGGCATTGGGCGTCGATTCGACTGCACCGGAACCGATTCCGTTGTCGCGCCCGCTTTTTGATGCCCTTCCGGCGACGGACCCGCTGGTGAGCCCGGCCATCCCGGGGGCAGGGGAACCGTCACGATGGAATGTCGCCGACGGCGCGGTGATTGGATCAGTGCTGACCGTGCGCGACCTCGGTCAGCCCAACGCTGCCGAATCGCTGTACGTGCTGTTACGTGATGGCGTGCAACGGGTTTCGCCGTTCGTCGCCTCACTCTTGCGATCGGCGAACTCGTTCGGCGATGTGGCCCCCATCCAGGTGGCTCCCGACAAACTCGCTCCGATACCGGTGGTGGAAAAGCTGCCCGTGTCGTTCTACCCGGCCACTCGGCTGCGCCTGGTGGACACTGCCGTCAACGCCACCACGTGCCTGGCGTGGTCGAAAGGCGCCACAGACCGCGCCGCCGAAATCACGATCTTGTCGGGGCAAGGATTGCCGATCCCCCTCGGCTCCGCCGATAACCGCCTGGTGAAACTCCCTAAGGGCGTTCATGATCCGGAATCGGTGGAGGCTGACCAGGTGTACATCGCCCCCGGTGCCACGAACTTGGTGATGACGACCAGCGCGGCCCCAGCGGCGTCCTCGCGCGAAGCGATGTGGTGGATTTCAGATCAAGGGGTCCGCTTTGGCATCGAGTTGTCCGACGACGCATTCAGAGCCCTCGGGGTGTCCCCGGATAGGTCGCAGCAAGCGCCGTGGCCGCTGATCCGGGCCTTTGCGCCAGGGCCAGCACTCACCCGCGCCGACGCACTGGTCCAACACGACTCACTCGCTCCCGTCGGGGGCGCCGAAGCACTCCCCACCAGGTCTCCGGGAAGCTAGGTGCCATAAATCGAGGGTCGAAAATCTAGTGCCGATATACGACATACACGCTGATAGGATCAGATTGTGACTGACCGCGACCTTCCCCCTGAGCAGCCGGGCTACCCTCCGAGCGAGGGCGATCCCCGCGACACCGGCGCGCACGCCGCAGAGCCGCCGGCACCACCGGCGGTGCCGGGCTGGCCCCCACTACCGGCGAGCGGTGGGGAATCCGCGGGCGCTCACGCCCAATCCCCAGTGCCGCCCCCACCCCCGCCGTGGCCGGGCCGCACCCCGGATGTGCCCAGTTCAGCACCACGATCCGACGCGGCTCCACCGTGGGGTCAGCACGCACAACCCAGCGAGTCTGAGGCTGTGGAGTCAACCTCGGAGCAACCCGCGCCGGCCCCGCAAGAATCTGACCCGGGCGCGCCGTACCGCCCGTCGGATGTTGAGACCACCACCTTTTTCGACCGCCGCGATTTCCCGCCCCCGCCGCTGCGCGAAAGCCCCTCCAGCGGAGGCAGTTTCGGTGACGCCGGTGCGGGCCAGCACGCGGCGCCGTCCACCTCCCCTCAGTGGGGTGGCGAGCCCCCGCGGCATCAGGCCCCACCGTTTCCACAGCAATCCGGCCCGCATCGTCCCCAGTCGCCCGCCCAAGGCTGGCCCGGAGAGCGTTCCGCGCCTCCTGTCGGCGACCCCCGCCAGTGGGGCGAGCCCGCCCCGGCGGCCACGGGGCCGGCCAACTACTCCTACGTCGACTCGATTCGGCCCACCGAACTCGTGCCGACCCGCAAGATTCCCCCCGGCAAGGGGTGGCGAAAAGTGCTGTACAAGAGCACCTTCGGGCTGCTGAACTTCGGGCAATCACCCGATGAACGGCACTTGGCTGAGTTGGAAGCCAAGATCCGCTCCCTGCTGCGGGGCCGCTACAAGATCGGGGTTCTCGGCAAAGGCGGCGTCGGCAAGACCACGATTGCCGCCGGGGTGGGGTCGATCTTCGCCGAGCTCCGCCAAGATGACCGGGTAGTAGCCATCGACGCCGACACCGCGTTCGGCAAACTCGGCCTACGCGTGGACCCCAACGCCAAGGGTTCCTATTGGGAGCTCGCCGCCGATCAGGACTTGCGGACCTTCGCCGACGTGCGCTCCCGCGTGGGCAACAACACCGCCGGCCTATTCGTGCTGGCCGGCGAATCCGCCACCGCCCGCCGCCGCATACTCGATCCGAGCATCTACCGGGAGGCGACCAGTCGGCTGGACAACCACTTCACCCTGTCAATCATCGACTGCGGGTCCACCATGGATTCCCCGGTAACCCGCGAGGTCCTGCGCGATCTCGACGCACTGATCGTGGTGTCCTCGATGTGGGTCGACGGCGCCTCAGCGGCCGCGCAGACCATGGAGCTGCTCGCCAACACCGGCCATACCGGGCTGCTGCATCGCACCGTGGTCGTGCTCAACGACGGCGACGGCCACGCCGACAAGCGCACCCGCGAGGTGCTTCATGAGCAGTTCAGCCAGCGCGGCCAGCGCGTGGTGGAGGTGCCCTTCGATCGGCATCTGCGTCCCGGCGGTGTGGTCGACGTGCAGAACGAGATCGACAAGGTGACGCGTCGCCGGTTCATTGAGATCGCCGCGGCGATCGCCGAGCACTTTCCCACGACCAGTGACAGCCTGCGGGGGCGCCGGTGACCACGGTGCACCCGTCGACTCCCACGTCAGGATCGTCAGCCCCCGGAGGGCCGCTGGTGCCCTCGTCGTGCCGGGTGTCGCTGCTGGTCGGCGGCGCCCACCAGATTGATCTGGTGTTACCGGCCGCAGTCCCGCTCTCGGCGTTGACCGACTCGACACTTGGGGCGGTCAATCGGCTGCTGCGCAGTAAGGGTGAAGACGAACTCCCTGTGGGGACATATGAATTCGCCCGTGCGGTGGGAATGACACGCCTGTCGGAGGAGGTGTCACTGTCGGCGCAGGGTGTGGCCGACGGTGACCTACTGGCGTTCGTGCCAGAGAAGACAGCCCGCCGATACACGCCGCTGATCGAGAATGTCTCGACTGCACTGGCCCGCTGGGCCCATGCCCATTTTCCTCCAGTATCAACCCACGACGCGGTGGTGGTCGCCGGGGCGCTCACGGCGGCGGCGCTGCTCGGGGCGGCCCTGCTGGTGTGGCGGCTGCGGTGGGCGGCCCAGCCGTTCTGGCTCAGCCCCGCGATTTTCGCCGTCACGGCGGGCATCCTGTTGGCCACGACGATGCTTTCGGCGCGCGCTGGGGCCAGCCGCGTCATCGTCGACGGCGCCGCTTGGGCAGTGCTGGCCGGCCTCGTCTTGGCCGGCGCCAGCGCACCGTATGGCGACCAGCCCGGCGCCCCGCATGCTTTCCTAGCGGCCGTGGTCGCCACCGTCGGTGTGTTGCTGTTGGCGCGGATGACGGGCCGCCATTGGACGGCGGCGGCGGCGATCGTCACTGTGTCCGCCGCCGTCATCGCCGCCGGCCTGACTCGCATGTTCTTCGACGTTCCCGCTCAACGCATCGCCATTGTCATGTTGATGGCGGTGCTGATCGCTTCTCGAGTGGCGACCGCAATCGGGCTGTGGATGGCCAAGGTTCCGCGTCAGAGCTTTGAATCGATCACCGGGCGCGATATGTTCACCCGCGCTCCAGGTCAACCCGAGGACACGCTGACCCCGGTGGAGTCGGCCGCCCATGACGTGACGCTGCGCGGTGAGCAGGTCGCCGAGGTGGCCCGTCGATCCAACCGGGTGCTCACCGGGACCCTGCTCGGGATCGCCGTGGTGCAGCTGGCGGCTTCCTGGTGGGCGATCGCCCCGGGGTCGGGCTCGCAGTGGCCCTCGATCGTCGTCGTCGCGGTGACGTCGGTGTGCCTGATTCTGCGGGCCCGCGGTCTGCGGCACCGCCGTCATGCGGTGACCATCGTCAGCGGCTCGGCGCTCTCGCTGATGGCGATCCCGTTGCACTACGGCCTCAGTGCGCCCGCCTCAGCGACTGTTGCGGTCGTGGTGTCGGCGGCCGCGGTGCTGGCCGTGGCTGTGGCCGGGCTGCTGGCTGGGGCGGTCATTCCCTCGCGCAGCTTCTCTGAACCCATCCGGCAGATTGTGGAGTGGTTGGAGTACATCGGCTATGCCCTCATTGTGCCGTTCGCCGCGTGGGCGATCGGCTTGCTGCAATACATCAGGTTGCACTGATGCGGGGCAAAAGTGTGGCAGCGGGCCTGGCCGCATTCGGACTGCTCGCCGCCAACGTGTTGGCACCTCCGGCGGCGCTGGCGGTCGCCCCACCGGTCATCGACCCGGGCGCACTGCCGCCGGACGAGACTCCGGGCCCGCCCCAGGAGATGCGCCAAACCAAGGCGTGCGTGACCCCGGTGGTAGTGGGCGATCCCAACGTGGCCCAGCCCGACCCGGGCAACACCATGCTCAACATCGAACAGGCCTGGCAATATTCAACCGGCGCCGGAGTGACGGTAGCCATCATCGATACTGGCGTCACCCCCAACCCGCGGTTCCCGCGGCTGTTCCCCGGCGGCGACTTCGTGCAAGGACTACCCGACGGCGGGCTGACCGATTGTGAAAGCCACGGCACCATCGTCGCCTCGATCATCGGCGCCGCGCCCGCCAACCCGGCCGACCGCCCCACGCCGCGTCCGGCGGGAGCAGGGGCCCCCCCTCCGCCCCCGGGCGTGCCGGCCAACCCGGCGCCACCAGCGTTTCCCCCGCCACCGACGATCACCGCGACCGCGACAGTGACCGCGCCGGCACCGCCGCCCGAGCCGCCGCCACCTCCGGCAGAACCGCCGCCCGGCGGGCCGCCGCCGGCGGGACCTCCCCCCGCGCAGGGTCCCGGCGACACCGGCGCCGCACAGCCGTTGGTGCCGGGCCCTCCGCCAGGGGGACCGGACGGGGTGGTCGGCGTGGCCCCCGATGTCTCGCTGATCTCGATTCGTCAGTCCTCGACGGCGTTCACTCCGGCGCGACCAGCCCCCGGGGACATCGAGGGCCAACGCAAGGCCGGTGACATCGCGACCCTGGCCAAGGCCATTCGACATGCCGCAGACCTGCCCGGCGTTCAGGTGATCAACGTGTCGTTGGCGTCGTGCATCAACGCCGCGGCCCCGGTCAACCAGGATGCTCTGGGCGCGGCCGTGCGCTACGCCGCGGTGGACAAGGACATCGTGATCGTGGCCGCCGCCGGCAATCAGGGCGGCGGCGACCAGGGGCAGGACTGCGGACAGAACCCCGCGTTCAATGCCCTGAACCCCAACGATCCGCGGGACTGGGCTGGGGTGCGCACGATCGTGACTCCGGCGTGGTTCTCCGACTACGTGCTCACCGTCGGAGCGGTGACCCCCGAGGGGCTGCCGCTGCCGGATTCGATCAACGGCCCGTGGGTGTCGGTGGCCGCCCCGGGGTGGCGGATCATGGGCCTGTCGAACACCAACGGTGCGGCGGTCAACGCCCGACCCGATGAACCCGGCTTGGGCGCGGGCTTCTGGGGGACCAGCTTCTCGGCCGCCTACGTCAGCGGCGTGGTCGCACTCGTGCGGGCCAAGTTCCCCGATCTCACTGCGGCCCAGGTCATGCGGCGCATCACCGAGACCGCCCACAATCCGGCCCGCGGGGTCGACAACCAGGTCGGCTACGGCGTGGTCGATCCGGTAGCGGCGCTCACCTTCGATGTGCCGCTGGGCGATCCGAAGCCAGCCGAGCGGCTCAGCACCGACCTCTACGTGCCGCCGCCGCCGCCGGGACCGGACCATCGACCGCGCAACAGCGCCCTCCTTGCCGGCGCCGCGGTGCTGTTGGTCGCCGGGGCCGCCGTGGCGGTCGTGGGTATGCGACGGAGGCTGCGATGAAGGCCCGCACCGTGGGCGTGCACGCCGGGACGCCGGTGGTGGTCGCGCTGGAAGTCGTTGCCCTGGTGGCGTTTATCGGTTTGCCGCCGGCGCGGTTCGGGTGGTGGCCGGCCGCGGTGATCAGCGCCGTGGCGCTGCTGCTGCTGGTGCCCACCGTGCACCGCCGCAACGTGCCGGGCTGGCTGGCGGCCGTGTGGCGCTGGCGCCGTTCCCGGCGCGGCAAGTACCCGGCGGCGGCTGCGGCAGTGGATGTGCCCCACGGCAACATCGTGTGCGGTGTGCGCGTCGAGGAGTGCGAAGCCCTCGCGATGATCGAGGTGACCGGAAAGCCCTACTCGCTGACGTTCCTGCGAGGGTCCACGGTGTCGCTGACCCGCAACGTGCTGCCGCTGGAGGTGCTGACCGAGCTGCTCGACCAGCCCGGCGGGATTCAGCTGGCGGTTGACGTCGTGCCCTCCGGGCACCGGGTGCGCCGCGGCAACGAATACCCCCCGCTGTACAGCACTCTACTGGCCGACCGGCCCGCGGCCGGGCAGCGCACCATGCAGTTCGTGGTGCGCCTCGACATCCGAAACTCGGTGCCCGGCTTGCAGTATCGGCAATCGGTCGGGGCTGCAGCCGCCGCCGCCACCGAGCGAATCATCAATGCCCTGCTGGAGCGCGACATCCGCGCCACCGCCCTGACCGCCGCCGAGCTCGACACCGCGCTCGACCGGCTGGGGGCGCGGTTGCAGCCGGCGCCGGCGCCGCCGGTTGTCGAGGGCACCGACAGCCCGGCCGACCCGGTGCCTTTTCGCTCCACCAGCCCAGCGCAGCGGCGCAGCAAGGTCAGCAACGAGGTGGGCTGGCGCACCATCAAGGGCCACCCTGGGTTTCTGACGACGTACTACTTCTCACCCGAGGACATCACCACCGCGTCACTGCATCAGATGTGGGCGCTGCGCAGCGACGAGGTGGTGTTGACGCTGAGCTTGTTCAAACGCCGCTATGTGGAGGCCCCTGACGGCGATGGCCCGGTGATGATCGCGGCCACGGTACGCACCAACGATCCGCAGCCCCCGCAGCAGCCACCGACGCTGTATCTCAACACGTTGCCCGGTGACCAGTTTTCCGCCGCACTGCGGCCGGCCCCGACGGCGCGCCCGGGCCATCTCGACATCCCCGCGCGCCCGCTGGGGGAGCCGAGCGCGTTGGAGATCCCGATCGGATCGACGGGCATTCTGGTGGGAGCTGCGCTGCGCGATGACCGCCGCGCAGACCCGCCGGTGCAACGCGACGATCTGGTCATGTTGTCGCTGACCGATCCGCAGCAGGCCACCCGCATCGTCATGGACACCAGCGAGTATTACGTGCGCCAGCTGCTCATCCGCGCCGCCGCGGTGGGGGAGCGGATCGCCATCTATTCCAGCCAACCCAACCGGTGGGCGAGGTTGGCCCAGCCCAATATCGCCGTGGTCGACCGCCGCCGGCCCGCCGAGTTCGTGCCCTCGATCATCGTCAACGACCGGCCCCTCATTGCACCACCCACCGGATTGTCGGCCACCGTAGTCACGCTCGGGCGTGCCCAGCCCGGCGGGCAGCAACCCGACATCCACTTTCAGCAAATCTCCCGTGAATCGGTGCGCATCAGCACCGCCCGCGACACCGTCGAGGTCGCCATCGTGGCCTTCAACCAGGAACAGGCATGGCTTGGCCTATGAGCGCTGCGCAGACACATTCTCCGGCCTGGCCGGGTCGGCGCCTTCTCGACGCCCTGGACGTCACTGACCTCGACACATTCGACCCGCGCCCGGGGTGGCAACACCGCGCCGACGATGACGTGCTGACGATCCCCGTCGGTGCGCCAGTGGACGCACCCGACTCGGTGGTGTCGATTGAGCTCGGCGATCACGCCAACGTCGCGCTCTGCGTAGGCATCACGGGGAAAACCACGGTGCTGCAGTCGCTTGCGCTGAGCGTGTGCACCTTGTATCCGCCGACCCGCGTGCAGCTCGCCATCGCCGACACGCAGAACGGCATCGCCACCGCGAACACCATGACCCGCCCTCCCCACGTCGTCGCCCACTACGCGGGCTACCGATTCGCATCCGACCCTCCGGCGAACTGGGACACCTGGTGCACCCAGGTCGAGACCGCGCTAGATCAGCGCGCAGGACAGCCCCAGCCCGACCTGCTCGTCGTCGTCGATGCCGTCGACGAGCTGCTGGGGTCGCACCCACAAGTGGCGGGCACGCTGCAGCGCATCGTCGACGAAGGCCGCGACAAGCGTGTCCGGCTCCTCATGTCGAGCACTGAGCGGCTCTGTTGCAAAGATTGGCGGCAGTCAGAGGTAGGCTGTCGCTCTGCGCCGATCAGGCGGCTGCTGCGAAATGGTGGTTGAGCATGCCCATGGCCTCCGTCAGCGCCGAGGGCCCAATGCCAAAA
>NZ_JBQQCF010000023.1:0-90874 GCF_052245755.1 Mycobacterium sp. 4D054 | reverse complement strand
CACCTACGGAGTGCCTTCCCGCTTTGTGAACATGGACCCTAGACAAGTCACATTTTCTCAAACAGGACAGGCACTTCCGTGCATTACAGGTCGTGTCAACAGCCTATTTCACGAAACGTCGAGGTTAGCCGCAAAATGCACAGCGCTGATGTACGCTGTGCAACACGCGAGCCGGATGCTCCTCCGGCCGAAGCCTCCGAAGAAGGTGTGATGAACCACGCCTTCCGGAGGTTTTCATGGCGGTGTCCCCGCTTTCACCCGCAGAACGCACGACCCAAGCACAAATCGCAGCACACGAATCCTGGGCGCGCACCCCTGATCGCTCGGCACGAACTGCTAACGCACGCAAAGCGATGCTCAGCAAGTTCGAGAAGCAGGTCGACCCAGATGGCACCCTAGCCCCGGCTGAACGAGCCCGCCGAGCCGAGCATGCCCGTAAAGCGCACTTCAAGCGTCTCGCGCTCAAGTCTGCTCAAGCTCGTCGGCGTCGAGGCGGCGCGGCATGAACGAAAGAAGCCGCCTCGCGGGCAACGAAGCGGCTCCCATCAAGTCCACGGCGGCGGACTCTCGTCAGCATAGCGGTGTCGCAGCTTGGCAGCGGCGACACGCTGCGCGCCAACGCGTGTCACCCCTCGACTGCGGCTGCCGCGATCCGTGGCCCTGCCGCTGCACCGAGCCCCCGCTGTCCGAAGCGCGGATAGACGCCGGCCGCGACGCAGCGATTTACCTCCTCAATTCCGGAATGGTTCCACTCGTAGAAATCGAAGTGCTGCAGGCACTTTGGCGACGCGGAGGAGTCGAGCGGGAACTCGCAGAAGCGCTGTTCGCCGCAACAGGCGGTCAGATCGCGTGATCGACGCAACGACCGAAGCGGGCGCAAAGGCGGCGATTCAACGACTCAAGACGCCGGCACCCGGACCCGGCATCACCGTGCCGGCAGAACCCGCCGGCACGACGACAGAACCGGACACCGCAATCACCGGCGCTGAGTTCATCCTCGACCAACCCAGCGACGTCCCGGCGATCTGGGGCCAAGGACGACAAGTCATGTGGGCTGAGGGCGAAGCACTCATGATCGCCGGCGGCCAGGGCCTCGGCAAGACCACCCTCGCCGGTCTACTCCTCCGAGCTCTTCTCGGTATCGGTGACGGCAAGGTGCTTGGTCTGCCCGTCGCCGATACCGGTTGCCGCGTGCTGTATCTCGCGATGGACAGACCGAGTCAGGCATCTCGTTCAATGGCACGTCAGTTCGCCGAAGCCGACCGGGCCGTCCTCGCACGGCGGGTGAAGTTCTGGAAAGGGCCGCCGCCGCGCGATCTGGCCGCCAACCCGACCCTGCTGGCACGGATGGCCGAACATTACAACGCCGGTGTCGTCATCGTCGACAGCCTCAAGGATGCCGCCGTCAGGCTTTCCGAGGATGCCGTTGGTGCGCAATGGAACCGAGCGAGACAGCATCTCCTGCAGCAAGGCCGCCAACTGTTGGAACTGCACCACACAGTGAAGCGGGGCCCGCAGGGCGCACCTGTTGCCGGCGTAGCCGACATCTACGGCAGCACGTGGCTGACGTCCGGGTGCGGCTCGATTGTGCTGCTCTCCGGCGAACCAGGGGACCCGATCGTGAAGTTCAAACACGTTAAGCAACCGGCGGAGGAGGTCGGCCCATATCGACTGCTGCACGACCAGGCCGCCGGGGAGTTCAGCATCGAGCACAGCGTCGATCTCGTCGAGTTGGTGAGGGCAACCGGGGTCGAGGGGCTGACAGCGCGGGAGGCCGCCGTTGCGGTTGCAGAGAAGCCGCAACCGGGCCGAGCCGACGTCGAGAAGGCTCGTCGCCGGCTCGATCAGATGACCGCCGCTGGAGTGTTGGTGCGGGTCGACGGTCGCGCTGGCGGCGGAGACGGACGCCGGGGGGGCGCCGGCGGGCGGCAGTCAACAGCGTGGTTCTTGGCCGCCGAAGAACAATCACGCGAAGTCACGGAATCGGATAAAACCGCTGGTCAGAACAATCACGGCCTTTTCGACCTTGAGAACAATCACGCATCAATCACGCCAATCACGCGAAACGCAAAACCGCAGGTAGGTCAATCACGGGCTCGATCACGCCAATCACGCGCCTACCAATCACGCAACCCACCACCCCTTTAGGGGTGGGTTGCAGATGGTCAAGGAGCAAACAACGAACAGGAGGCAGGCCATGGCTGCCCAGGCAGACCAATGCAGCGCAGACGGATGCGGGAAGCCGATCTACTCGCGAGGCGTGTGCTGTGGACACTACAAGCGGCGACTCAAGGGGCGGCCGCGCGGCGCTGTTCGGAAACGTCCTGGCCCCGCAGCCGATGATCCGTACTCGAGCACGCAGACGTCGCTACCCGAGCTCCTGGCCGCACTGGCCGCAGCGGTCGCCTCGTTGCCTGGCGCGCGCTGCCGGAACCGTTGGGAGCTGTTTGACGCAACGATCGTCGCCGAGCGCGGCGGCGACGGCGTGGAGAGACGCGACTACGCACGGGCCGCTGCCGCCCAGCTCTGCAATCGGTGCCCGGCCCTCACCGCGTGCCGCGACTGGCTCGAAAGGCTGCCAGCCAACGAACGACCGTCCGGCGTGGTCGCCGGCCGCGTCACTGCATAGGTGGGTTGAGATCGCCCGCGGCAGACCACCGCGACCCGCCGAAGTGGGCTCGCACTTCTCTGCACAGATCGACCAAATGGCGGCAACCCGAGCCGCCCGTTCCGCCACAGAAAGGAATCACCCATGACCACCGCCCATCTGCGCGCGATCGACCAACAGCGCGCCGCCCGCGTAGCCCTCGCCTTCGAGGACGGCGACGTCGTGCGCGCCAACCGCGTCCTGGTCGACGCAAACGAAGACGACTCGGTGCACATGCTGGTCGCTGCGCTGGTGTCGCAGCTGCTGATCGCGCTCGCCGCGCCGGAACTCACCGACGCCCAGATCCGTGATCTGCTGGAGCGCACCATCCTCGACGCCCAGATGGCCGGCGACGATGAGTAACCCGACCAGCGACGACGACTTGCGCCGCGCGGTGCGGCTGGTCGTCGCGATCCGCGAATCCGACATGCAGGTGCAGAAGATGGTTGCCGGTGAGGTCGAGCGGCTCGGCCGATGGCGTGAGCTCGCGCTGGCGAGCGCGATCGTGGCCCGCACGGTGCTGCTGCAGATCGACGAGGAACCCCGCGACGAGGGCGCGCTGACGATGTGGCTACACGCAGCGATCGAGCAGCTGATCGACGGCGGCGCATGGTGGCTCGACGATGACGACACCGACTGACCCCGGCGAGCCCGCCCCGCCCGAGCCCGCCGCCGCCGAGCCGCCACGGGTCCGCGTGCCCATCCGGCGCGGCCTTAGCGTCTACGACAGCGACGAATACGCCGACGTGGCACGAGAGAACGCCCAGCAGTGGGACGCACGCCTGTGGCACGACAGGCCGCCGCGGTGACCCGCTGTTGTCGATGCCCGGTGCTACGGTGGCTCTCGGAGAGTCAGCCAGCACGGCGGCCGGGCCCGAATTGCGCCCCCGCCAGCCAGCCCGCAAGACGATCCAGCGATCACCGCCAGCGCCCGGCGCGGCCATGATTCGTTGTCGATCCCTCCAATCCCGTTGTCCGAAAGGACATTCCATGCAACGTAAATCCGTTGCGTTGTCGATCAAATCGGCTGACGACGAGTCCGGCACATTCACCGGCCTGGCGTCAGTGTTCGACAACGTTGACGCTCACGGCGACATCGTGCGCCGGGGCGCGTTCACCAAGTCCCTTGCCGGCGGGCAACCGATCCCGCTGCTGTGGGAGCACGGCGCATCCGATCCACGCAATTACGTCGGCGACGTCCTCACCGCGGCCGAGACCGCCGAGGGCCTGGCGATCACCGGCAAGTTCGACCTCGACACCGACCACGGCGCAGCCGCATACCGCAACGTCAAGGGCCGACGCGTCGGCGGGCTGAGCATCGGCTACCGCGTCAACAACAGCACCAAGACCGCCGCCGGCACCGAGCTCACCGACCTCGAACTCATCGAGATCTCGGTCGTCGCTCGCGGCGCCAACGACCGCGCCCTTATCAGCGCGGTCAAGTCAGCCGCCCGGCCAACCGCACCGATCCGCGCGGCGCTGGTCCGCGCGAATGTCAAGCGCTACCACGACACCCCGAAGGACGTACCACCCATGTTCGAGAACCGGATCACCACCCTGACCAAGGATCGCGACAGCCAGCTTGCGCTGATCAAGCAGCTGATCGACACCGCCGACGAGTTGCAGCGCGACCTCACCGCCGACGAGGCCGCACAGGTCGAGGAGGCCACCGAAAAGGCCAAGAGCATCGACGCGGCGATCGACAAGGCCAAGCAGGACATGGCGATCGTTGCCGAGGCCCGCAAGACCGCCGACATTCTCGGCAGTCTCGACGACATGGCGCGCGGCGCCAACGGCGAAGACACCGGCGGGCACTTGGCGCTGACCGGCAAGCACGCGAAGGCGATGGCTCAGCGTGTCATCAAGGCGATGCCGCGCGATGCGACCGGAACCAAGGCGCTGGCCGCCGGCCAGCAGACCACCTCGACGATCCTGCAGGCCGAGGTCGTCGAGACCGGCCGGCCCGCGGTGTCGGTGCTCGACGTGTTGCCGACACGCGCGGTCACGCCGAGCTATTCGTTCCTGCGGCAGTCGGCGCGCACCCTCAACGCCGCCCCGGTCGCGGCCGGCGGAACCAAGCCGACCTCGACGGTGTCGGTCGTCGCGGTCGAGAACCGGCTCCGCGTCGTCGCGCACGTCTCCGAAGCCATCGACCACTACCTGCTCGGTGACAACGTCAACCTGGAGCGCTTCGTTCAGGACGAGCTCGTCTACGGCCTGCGCACGGCCGTCGAGGCGCAGATCCTGTCCGGCTCCGGTACAGGCGAGAACATGACCGGCATCCTCAACACCTCCGGTGTCGTGGTCCAGACGTTCGCCACCAACGCGCTGACGACCGTCCGCAAGGCCATCACCACCCTGGAATCCAACGGCTACACCCCGGGTGTGATCGTGCTCCACGCGGCCGACTGGGAAGCCATCGAGTTGCTTTCGGCGACGTCGGGCGCCACCGACGTGCGCGGCGTGCCGATCGACCCCGTGGCCCGCCGGCTGTGGGGCGTGCCCGTGGTGCTCAACCAGGGCCTCGGTGACGACACCGGCCTCGTCATCGGTGACGGCGCGGTGACCGTCGACCACGACGGCCAGGTCGAGGTGAAGTGGTCTGACGCCGTCTCCGACGACTTCGTCAAGAACCAGGTCCGATGCCGCGTCGAGGGCCGGTTCGGTGTCTCGGTGAACCAGCCCGCCGCCGTGGTCAAGGTCGAGACCGCGGCCGCATAGGACGTGGTGCGGCGGGTGTTCGACCCGGGGCCTCGGAACCCCGTCCAGCGCGCACCCGCCGCACCCACCCCGAGAAAGAGCAAGCGATGCCGAATGCACAGCAGAACTACCGCAAGTACGTCGAAGACCAGCGCAGAATCCAGGAGAGCTTCAAGCGATGGATCGAGCGAGAGAACAAGCGACGAGCGCAGATCTGGGGCCAGTTCTACCTCGACATGGGCAAGTGGACCGAGCGCTACAACAAATGGATCCTCGGCCAAGGTCCGCACCCCGGTAGCCGCCCGGCGCCGCCGCGGATACCGATGCCCCGGGGATAGGCGCCCAGGGCCGACCCGGTCGGCCCACCCGCATGGGGTAAGGGGTTCGAATCCCCAAAGCCCCCACGACCCCGGCCCCGCTCCGGCGGTGAGAGGCCTCTCCCCCCGACCGAAATGCGAAAAGTGAGGTCCGCGATTGTGGCTGATCAGCAGCGGTTGACGCGCTCGGAGCGCGAACAGCGCGACGATAGGGTGATGAAGCTGTTTCTGGCCGGTCTGTCGTATCGGGAGATCGGCGCGGCGGTCGGTCTGCGGTCGGTGTCGGGTGTGCATCGCATCGTGAAGCGGGAGCTGGCGGCCGGCGCGTCCCGCCGGGATCTGCTGACCGACGAGACGTTCGCGATCTGGCAGGAACGCACAGAGTCGTTGTTGCGGGCGCACTGGGAGCAAGCGATCGCGGGTGACCACCGCTCCGCGGAGTTGTGTCGCAAGCTGCTTGCTCAGCAGGCGCGCATCTACAACGTCGGGGTGGACACGAACCCCCTGCCGGTGCCTACTGCGGCGGTGCCGGCCGACGAAGTCGACGGCGGGCCCGACGAGCTGTCGAAGCTCCGGGCCCGCCGATCGAACCTGACATAGCAGAGAGACCCGTGCCCGCGCGGGCCGCAGTCTTGATCTGTGGAGCATCCGAAAGTCCGGTCCTGGGAGTGCGGCCCAGACGCGGGTTAGCCCTGTTCAGACTGTAGGTACAGTGGAGTTGCCTGTTCGATGCGCCGACGTGACATCGATTCGCTAGGGTTCTGCGCTAGTGGGGAGACATGACAAGGACGTCAGGGAGCTGATCGAGACAGTTCGTCAACACGGGTGGACCGAGGTGACCGGGAAGCGTTATCACAAATTCCGGTGTCCCTGCGGCCAGCACATGAAGACGATCCACATCTCGCCTAGCGACCCGAACTACGTCAAGAACACGGCCATGTGGTTTCGTCGGCAGTCGTGCTGGAAAGAAGGTGAGGAGTGATGAATAGCTACTACATCGAGTTTCGATTCGGCATGGGACCGCAGGAGGACCGCGTCGGTTTCGAGTCTCACCTCGACGACGTTGCTGATGCCTTCGCTGACATCCCGGACGTCGACGGAGATGTTGGTGCGGACCTAGATGCTGGTCGCGTTGACGTGTGCGTAACGGTGAATGCCGAAAGTCGCGCAGATGCGATCGCGAAGGCTCTTGCTGCCGCCAGAACGGCGATTCATACCGCAGGTGGGCATACGCCGGGGTGGGACGGCATGCTTGGCAAGCTACTCGATAACGACGAGTTTGCGCTGACCTCGGCGCCGAGTGACTGGGCGGGTCGCGCGGTCAGCTGCTGAGAGAGGGCTAGCAGGAAAAAAGAACGACCACGGCCGTACCGGCCGGGGTCGCCCTATTCGGTGGGGTCAGACCTGCACCTCGGCCAGGCGCTCTAGCTCATCGGCCGCCTCGACGAGCGTGGCGGCCAGCTGGCGCACCTGCTCAGCGGTCATGTCGTCGCGATCCTCGGCATGGACACTCAGCGACCAGCGGACAGCACCGTCTCGGGTCTGAACCCCCGTCCGATAGACCGCGGCATCGAAACCATCGATTGACCGCGATGGCCCGTGGAGGAGGCGCGTCCACTTACCGGTGCTGTCCTCGCTCCAGTGCTCTGCTGACTCCGCACCGGCTGGCATCGGTATGCCGATCATGGCATCGGCGAGGTTCTGCTGCGCCTCCCACCGTGCTTCGGTGAGGAAACCCCGCGCAATGTCATCCACGGTCTCGCTCGGATTGCGCCCGGAGGCGATGGAGTTGAGGGCCAGGCGCTCGTGATGCTCGAATCGCCGCACCTGCTCGGGCGTGAGCTGGTCTGCGAGGTCGCGCCAGGTGGTCGCGTTGTCGTCGTGAGTAGTGGTCATCGTGGCTCCTTGTCAGTCAAAGGGCTGTGTCAGTCGAAGATATTCGCGACCATAACGCTCGATGCCGACAAGCGTTGTCCCTGTTGGGTACAACGCATATTCGGCCCTAGTCCGCGACTACCTGGACTGAGCCCCCGCAAGTCCTGCGCAAGAATTAATTAAGGGCCCTTTCCTAGCGTCGCCGGGGTGAGAGCACCGCAGACGATGCAGGACCCACAGGGTCAGAGCAGGGCTACGACAACCAACGCGGCGGTGCCCAAGGTGCCGCCCGCCATCGTTCTCGCCGCGGTCACCCGGCTACGCGGTGCGCTGGACCGGTTGCACAAGGCGATGGTGCCGCCCCACATCGCGCTCCTCGAGCTCGGCGTGGGGTCGTGGTTCACCGCGGCGCTGTACGCCGCGGTACGACTCGGTATCGCGGATCAACTGGCCGACGGCCCAGCCGACGCCGACGCTGTCGCCGCGAAGGCCGGAACCGATCCGCGGGCCACCTACCGGTTGATGCGCGCACTGGCGAGCCGGGGGGTGCTCAAGTCACGTCGCGATGGCACGTTCGCGCTGACCCGGATGGGGCGCACCCTCACGACCGACCATCCGGAGTCGATGGCCCCGATGGTCGCTTTCGTGGGCAGCCGCCAGCACTGGCAGCACTGGAGCGAGCTGAGCCATTCGGTGCAGACCGGCCGCACCGCGGTCGAAAAGCTGCGTGGCAGCATGATTTTCGACTACCTCGACACTGATCCCGAGTTCGCCAGACTGTTCAACGACGCCATGACCGGCGGATCCCGGGCCGTCACCGACAATGCGATTCCGGCCTACGATTTCCGGGGCCGCAGTTTGATCGTCGACGTCGGCGGCGGTGAGGGCGGGTTCCTCGCGGCCATTCTGCGCCGGGCGCCGCAGGCCCGGGGCATCGTGTTCGACCGTCCGTCGGTGGTGGCCGGCGCCGGCGCGGTGCTGGGCCCGGCCGGTGTGCAGAACCGGTGCCGGGCACAGGGCGGCTCGTTCTTCGACGCCGTCCCAGACGGCGGCGACACCTACGTGCTGAAGGCGATCATCCACGACTGGGACGACCGGGAAGCGTTGTCCATCTTGCGCAACGTGCGCTCGGCCATCGCCGACGGCGGCCGAGTGCTGCTGTTTGAGATGGTGCTGCCCGATCGCACGGACGCCCATCTGGGTTTCCTGGTTGACCTGGAGATGCTCGTCAGCGCGGGAGGCCGCGAACGCACCGCGTCGGAATATTCAAAGCTGTTGGCGGAAGCGGGCTTCGGCATGACCCGCGTGATACCCACCGCCAGCCCGCTCTCGATCGTGGAGGCGGTCCCGATCTGACGGCGCAACGGGCGATGGGTGATGGCCGACTGGTGACGGTCAGTCGGTGGGTTCGCCGCCGCCGGCGCCACCGTGACCACCGGCACCGCCCTGGCCGCCCTTACTGCCCGCCGGGCCGGTGCCGATGCGACCGTCCGATCCGGCGGAACCTGAAGCCCCGTCGCCTGCCGTTCCCCCGGCGCCACCGTAGCCGCCAGTACCGCCGGCGCCGGCCGTACCGGTCTTCCCCTCTGAGCCGTCGGCCCCGGACGAGCCCGCCTCGCTGCCTGAGCCGCCCTTGCCGCCGACACCTCCTGCTCCGCCGGCTCCGCCGGCACCGCCGTCACCGCCACGGCCGCCGGCCCCACCGGCCCCGGGGCGGACCCGCCCGCTGCCGGAATCGGACACGTCGGCGCCGCCCGAGCCGCCCGCGCCGCCCGCGCCGCCGGTGGCGCCGTTGCCGCCCGTCCCGCCGTTGCCTGCCGCACCGCCCGCGCCGCCGTTGCCGGTCAGTGAGCCGCTGCGTCCACCTGCGCCGCCGTTGCCGCCCGTAGTACCGGCAGCACCGGCAGCCCCGGCGCCACCCGCCCCTCCGGCGCCGCCGGCGCCACCGAGTCCGACGGCCTGTCCGATGTCGACGGAGCCGCCCGCCCCGCCGTCTCCGCCCCTGGCTCCGACACCGCCGGTGCCGCCGTTGCCACCGCGCCCTCCGAAGGCGGCGGCGAACGGCGTGGATTCCTGCGCCAACCCCGCATCACCGCCGTTGCCACCGACGCCGCCGCCGGCCCCGTCGCCACCGTCGCCGCCCGATCCGCTGATCGTGTACTGGTGGGGCCCGGCCAGGAACCCCGTGGCGCCCTGGCCCTGACCGCCGTGGCCACCGGAATGGTTGGTGCCGGCGGCGCCGTCCCTGCCGCGTCCACCGGATGCGCCGGTGATGGCGGTGTCCACGACGGCATTGGTCGACGGAAAGCCGGTCGAGCCGAGGAAGTTCGGGCTGCCGGTCGCCGCCCTGCCGGCCGGCGATGGGTTCACCCCGTCGAGTCCGGCGCCACCCGCACCGCCGTTACCGCCGGCGCCGCCGTCGCCGTGCAGCCGGCCGGCGTTGCCCCCAGCGCCACCGTGGCCACCGGCGACGCCCGGTCGGCCGTCGGCACCATGCCCACCGTCACCGCCGTTGCCTGTGGAAGCGAAGATTCCGGCGTGGCCGCCGTCGCCGCCGTTCTGGCCCGGAAGATAGCCGTCGCCCCCGCGGCCGCCGTTTCCGCCAAACAAACCAGCGTTGCCACCTTTGCCGCCGCGTGCACCGTTCCCACCGTCGCCCCAGAGCAGACCGCCGTTGGCGCCGTTGCACGCCGAGCCCTGACAATCCGCGGCGGCATCGATGCCGTCGCCGATCAGCCAGCCACCGGAACCGATCATCGGCCTGGCAGTGACCGCCGGGGTAAGTGCTGCGACCGGTCGATCCCGCTTCGTCGATCCAGCGGTGCCGAACAGCCAAACCTCTTGGGGTACAGGATGAATAGGGACCAGCAAGGAATCGAACGACGCCAGTTGCACGACCCGCTCCGGCGTCGGTGACGGGTCCGGTTGCATGCCTGCCACCAGGCCCATGCCGATCACCGCAACACCGCCGGCGCCCACGGCCAGCCAGTACCGAGCACCGGCCGAGGCGCACTGCGTGCCGGCCACGTCGATTGATTCCACTGCTCTGCTTCGGCCATTTGCCACGCGTGTCCCCCCGAATGTTTGTCTATGTCAATTAGCTGAAATCTAGCATGGCAAATCAACGGAACGGTCAATTGACGGCACCGCGGTCGCTTCGGGCGAAGCGCAAGAGGGGGCAAGACGGAGCCGTCGGAACTCACAGGAGAGGCCGGAACGGGCCGTACCGTCAGAACGGACCGCACGTTCACAAGAGGATCGCCGTCAGCGCTTGCGGTCGCGCACCTTGTAGGTCGAGGGCCATGACTCGCGGGTCTCGTCGCCGACAAGCGGCACACCTTTGGATCCGATGCGGACGTCATAAGCCTCCTTGCCCGCACCGGCCTCCCGGTTGGCGTGCTCGGTGGCCAGATAGATCAGCTGATCGATCTCGGCCTCGGCGAATGCGACGAACGTGGTCTTACGCACGATCTCATCCTCCGGCGGCGTCATGCGGTCCGGCAGGATCCGCGTCAACAGCGCCGCCACACCCAGCAGCGAGAACGGCACGACCCAGTAGCAGATGAACGACAGCGGGGTCCTGGTGTCGAGGATGGTCGCGTCGCCCTGGACCAGGGGCGGGATGGCCGACGACACCGTCATGCCACCGAAGGCCGCGACCCACACCCACGTCAGCACCGAGGTGATCCGGGCGAACGGTTCGCTCTCGACCACCTGCTTGGGCTGGCCGACCACTGCGAAGTCCCGGATAAAGGGCCGCCCGATCAGCACACCCACCAGCGCCACCAGGAAGATGCCGGCGTTGCTCAACGGCTGCAACCACCGCTCCATGAATGCCTGGCTCGTCGCGAATGTCAGCACAGTCAACACCAGAAACGTTGCGAGAGCGCCAATTTCAAGCGTGCGCCCAGGTGAGCCGGTCACTCGGGCGATGATGAACGCCGCCACCGCGACCACCAGTGCGATCAACACCGCGGCGACGAACGGCACGTTGCCCACGAGAACCCAGTAAACGATCCACGGTGCAAAGCCAAAGATGATGCCCACGGGCAGGAGTGTATTGAGTCACGTTCTGGCTTACGCGGGCACCGTGTCACTTTTGGCTTACTTTGTCACGGTGACCACGCGCATGAACATCTCGTCGGACTCGCCGCTCGAAGCCCGGGTGGGCTACTCACGGGCGGTGCGGATCGGTCCGCACATCGCGGTCGCGGGTACCACCGCGTCCGGTCCCGATGCGGCGGCGCAGACGGGGAAGGTGCTGCGACGCATCGAGACCGCCCTGGCAGAGGCCGGCGCGTCGTTGTCTGACGTAGTGCGAACCCGGATCTACGTCACCGACATCGCCTCGTGGGCACAGATCGGCGCCGTGCATGCCGAGGTGTTCGGCGAGATCCGGCCTGCATTGACAATGGTGGAGGTGGCGGCTCTGATCTCACCGGAGCTGACGGTCGAGATCGAGGCCGACGCCTACCTCCCCGGCTGAATGCCGATCAATCGTCCAGCGGTGGGAACCGGCCATCCGGACCCGGGCGATACTCAGTGATGCTAATCACACTCTCCGTCGGCAGCGGACCGTACAAATGTGGGAACACCATGCCATCGGGATCGGTTGGTATCCCAGGTTCCCAGCGGACAGGAGAGACCAGGCGTGCGGCATCGATGCGCAGCAACACCAGATCGGCCCGTCCGGCGAAGAGCCGGTTGGCCGGTAGGTGCACCTGGGCGGGACTCGACAGATGGACGAAGCCGTTCGCGTCGAGCGACTCCGGTGAATGCACGCCCACACGTTTCGCCCTTTCCCACTCCGCGGCACTGCACAGGTGCACGAGGACCTGCCCGCGCGGTGCCGGGTTCATCTGGCCGCCTTTCCACCGTGGTAACGCAACAAGTCGTGAGACACGACACACCTGTAAACCCCCGGGGAACAAGGCCGGAACCCCAGACGTCTGACAGAGTAGAAGTACGTCGCTACCACCCTATGGAGGTGCCATGACCGCAACGCTGACCAGTCCTGGATTGACCAAGGCTGACCGCTGCGACCGTTGTGGGGCCGCGGCCCGCGTGCGGGCGAAGCTTCCGTCGGGTGCCGAGCTGTTGTTCTGCCAGCATCACGCCAACGAGCACGAGGCAAAGTTGATCGAGCTCGCGGCGGTGCTGGAAGTGAGCCCGCTGGAGCCGTAGCAGCGAATCGGCAATGCTGGTCTGGTCATGAGTGACCAGACAGAGCGGCCGGACGCGCGGCCCGCACCACAGGCGGAGCCACGACGGGTCAAACCCGAACGGGCCAGACCTCAACGCCACCACATCCGGCACATCACACTCCGGACACTCGGCAAAAGCTGGGACGATTCGATTTTCTCGGAATCGGCTCAAGCTGCCTTCTGGTGTGCGCTGTCGTTGCCGCCCCTGCTGCTCGGCATGCTCGGCAGCCTTGCCTACATCGCGCCGTTGTTCGGCCCGGACACACTCGGGACCATTGAGAGCCAGCTGATCACTGTCGCGGGAAAGTTCTTCTCCCCGAACGTCGTCAGCGAGATCATCGAGCCGACGGTGCGGGACATCGTTCGCGGTGCCCGCGGCGAGGTGGTGTCTCTCGGTTTCGTGATCTCGCTGTGGGCGGGGTCCTCGGCCATCTCGGCATTCGTCGACTCCGTGACCGAGGCACACGATCAGACACCGCTTCGCCACCCGGTCCGGCAGCGGTTCTATGCGCTCGGGCTCTACGTGGTGATGCTCGTCGGCGCCATCGTCACCGCGCCGTTCTTGGCGTTGGGTCCGCGCAAGGTTGCCGAGTTCATCCCGGACAGCTGGGACGACGCGCTGCGTTTCGCCTACTTCCCGGTGCTGTTTCTCGCGTTGGTGGTGTCGGTGAACCTGCTCTACCGCGTGTCCCTGCCCAAACCGTTGCCGTCACACCGCTTGCTGCTGGGCTCAATCCTGGCCACGACCGTGTTCCTGATCGCCACCTGGGGGCTGCGGGTGTACTTGACGTGGATCACCAGCACTGGATACACCTACGGCGCGCTGGCCACCCCGATCGCTTTCCTGCTGTTCGCATTCTTCCTCGGCTTCGCGATCATGCTCGGCGCAGAACTGAACGCCGCGATCGAAGAGGAATTCCCTGCACCGCAGACCCACGCCAATCGTGTGCGGGGCTGGTTGGGCGCCAAGGCGGAAAGCCGCAACGGTGGCGCGGCGCCGGCCGCCGGATCCCGCGCGGCAGACGCTCGCGGGATCAACGGACCGCGCTCGGGCGCCGACACCCCGGCGGCCGACGGCGACGTGGCTACTTCTTGAGCTGCTCGTAGATCCGCTTGCAGTCGGGGCACACCGGCGAACCGGGCTTGGCTGAGCGGGTCACCGGGAACACTTCGCCGCACAATGCCACGACATGGGTTCCCATCACCGCGCTCTCGGCGATCTTGTCCTTCTTGACGTAGTGGAAGAACTTCGGAGTGTCGTCGTCTGTCCCGTCGTCGACGCGTTCGTCGGCATCGGTGCGTTCGATCGTCTGGGTGTCCATGTCATTCATTCTGCCTGGCCATCAATCGGTAATAAACGCGATGGGTATACCTGGGCCCGAATGTGGAACAGTGGAGGTATGAACGCCGGATTGAGCACCGTGATCCCGTGCGTGACTCGGAGCTGAGTTTCGACGACGAAGGCCGCCCGGTTCTGATCACCCGGGCCGCCCCCGCCTTCGAAGAACAACATCGCCAGCGTGTGCGCAAGTATCTGACGCTGATGTCCTTTCGTATCCCCGCCCTCGTTCTGGCCGCGGTGGCCTACGGCGTCTGGCAGAACGGTCTGCTCTCTCTGGCCATCGTGGTGGCCTCGATTCCGCTGCCGTGGATGGCCGTGCTGATCGCCAATGACCGGCCTCCACGCAAGGCCGAGGAGCCGCGGCGCTATGACGTCCGGCAGCGGATCCCCTTGTTCCCCACCGCCGAACGACCGGCAATCGAGGATGCGGCCGGGCACGCGTCGCAACATGAGGCCGGCGATACGCGCGGCGACGTTCCCGGCTGAGCGCTTTCTGGCGTCTTTCTCAGCACATTCTCAGGTCAAGCGCTAATAGCCGCTGATCAGAAGGTGTGAAGCACAGAAAGTGCGGGAACTCTTTGCGGGCTTGGGGCGTTGTAGCTCATGAAAGTTCCACCCAATCAGGAGGCCGCCATGGCAAATGCCACCACCAGCCGCATCGACCAGGATCTGGACGCTCAGAGCCCAGCCGCCGACTTGGTGCGGGTTTACCTGAACGGCATCGGCAAGACTGCGTTGCTCAACGCCGCCGATGAGGTGGAGCTGGCCAAGCGGATCGAGGCGGGCTTGTACGCGCAGCACCTGCTCGACACTCGTAAGCGCCTGGGCGAGAACCGCAAACGCGATCTGGCGGCCGTCGTGCGTGACGGAGAGGCAGCGCGCCGTCATCTCCTCGAGGCGAACCTGCGATTGGTGGTGTCGCTGGCCAAGCGCTACACCGGCCGCGGCATGCCGCTGCTCGACCTGATCCAGGAGGGCAACCTCGGGCTCATCCGCGCGATGGAGAAGTTCGACTATGCCAAGGGATTCAAGTTCTCCACCTACGCCACTTGGTGGATCCGGCAGGCGATCACGCGCGGCATGGCCGACCAGAGCCGCACCATCCGCCTGCCCGTCCACCTCGTCGAGCAGGTCAACAAGCTGGCCCGGATCAAGCGTGAGATGCACCAGAATCTCGGCCGCGAAGCCACCGACGAGGAACTGGCCGCCGAATCTGGCATCCCGGTCGAGAAGATCACCGACCTGCTGGAGCACAGCCGCGACCCGGTGAGCCTCGACATGCCCGTCGGCAGCGACGAGGAGGCGCCGCTCGGCGACTTCATCGAGGATGCCGAGGCGATGTCGGCTGAGAACGCCGTCATCTCCGAGCTGCTGCACACCGACATCCGCTATGTGCTGGCCACCCTCGACGAGCGTGAGCAGCAGGTGATCCGGCTGCGGTTCGGCCTCGACGACGGTCAACCGCGCACTTTGGATCAAATCGGCAAGCTGTTCGGACTGTCGCGCGAGCGGGTGCGGCAGATCGAGCGTGAGGTGATGGCCAAACTGCGCAACGGTGAGCGAGCCGACCGCCTGCGCTCGTACGCCAGCTGACCCCGCGGCCGCTTCCTCGAACCACACCCCCGCGAAGGCCCGTCGGAGATTCCGGCGGGCCTTCTGCATGCCCCGTGCACGTGTGGCCCGTGTCGCTCGGGGAAGAACCGCTTCCGGCCGGTAGGGCCGGTAGACTCGCTCTGAACGGAGGGTGTGCGATGAACGACCTGGTTGATACCACCGAGATGTATCTGCGGACGATCTATGACCTCGAGGAAGAGGGCGTGATACCTCTGCGCGCGCGCATCGCTGAGCGTCTCGATCAGAGCGGCCCCACCGTGAGCCAGACTGTGTCCCGCATGGAGCGCGACGGGCTGCTGCACGTCGCGGGTGACCGCCACCTGGAGTTGACCGAGAAGGGCCGCGCCCTCGCGGTCGCCGTGATGCGCAAGCACCGCCTGGCCGAGCGTCTCCTGGTCGATGTGATCGGCCTGCCCTGGGAGGAAGTCCACGCCGAGGCGTGCCGCTGGGAGCACGTGATGAGCGTGGACGTCGAGCGGCGTCTTGTTCAGGTGCTCAACAACCCCACCACTTCTCCGTTCGGCAACCCGATCCCCGGACTGTCGGAGCTCGGCGTCGGCGACGAGATCAACGAGAGCTTCGCCCTGGTGCGGCTCACCGAGCTGCCCGCCGGCATGCCGGTGGCCGTGGTCGTGCGACAGCTGACCGAACACGTTCAAGGCGACGCCGACCTGATTGCCCGCCTCAAGGACGCCGGTGTCGTCCCGAACGCCCGCGTGACGGTCGAGGTCAAGGACCACGGCGGCGTCATGATCGTCATTCCCGGTCACGAGCAGGTCGAACTGCCGCACGAGATGGCACACGCCGTCAAGGTGGAGAAGGTCTGACCAAGAGCGGCCTCGCGTACTACCTAGCCGGCCCTGCGACCGGACGACCGCCGCGGCGGCAGCCGCACGCCGAGCTGCTTCGCCAACCGGTAACCCGTCTGGGCGAGTTCCCGAATCTGTTCAGGCCGCATCCCCGACTGCAGTGCCTGATCCAGCATGCCCGCCATCCTGTGCGCCGGATCGGCCCGCAGTGCCTGGTCGAGCGAGATACCGGCCAGCGGACCGTCACCGCGTGCGTACGCCGAGAAGGCGAGCAGCACCAGGGCTTCGACCCGCCACGGCTCGGGAAGGCACCGTGCGAGCTCGGCCCACAGCGCCTCGGCGGCGCCGGCGCCGGCGCCGACCGCCAGCGCGTAGAGCGTGTCCCGCACCCGGGTGTCGGTGAGCGCCCACGCCAACCGCACCTTGTCTGCGTCGGCAAGCCGACCATCACCCTTGATCTGCTCAGCGCACGCCAACGCGTGCTCGATGTCACCGCGGGCCTCCGCCCCCGGCCGGGATGGCTCCGGCGCGCCGGCGAGTTCGATTGCGCGGCCGAGGGTCGCGGCGCGTGCGGGGTCTGCCGTGGCGACCACGGCGACCAGTTCCTCGCGGCGCCGATAGAGGCGGCGCCCGTCGAGCACCGCGGCCACGGCTGTCGGTGACGCAGTCGGGTCCTCGACAACACCAGAGTTGCCGCAGCCGTCCGCGCAGTACCACCGCGCACCCGCGGCGATCTCGGAGACGACGTGGGTGGCGATCAAATCGACACCATGGAAGTCGAGCTCACTCCCGAGTTCCTCGGACAGCGTGCGGTACCCCTCGGCGCACATCGGGCAGCACGCGCCCTCCGCGTCGACGATCACCGCCACCGCTGCGTCGGCACCCGAGGACGCCGCCAGCTCGGCCAACCGATACAGCTGGTCGGGCGGTCGCTCCCCCAGGTCGGCGCGGAGGACGGCGCCCAAATCGCCGCCGCTGATGGTGGTCAGAACGAGCGATTTCACGGGGATGAAGCCGAGGACGGCAGGCAGTGCCGCGATGAGGGCACCGGGACGGTCGAGCGAGGGATCGGGGCGAGGTGTTGAGGCCATGTGGCCAACCTCGCAACCGGCCCCGACGCCGATCGGGCGAAGACGTCCCGGCGGCACGCAACTGTGGATGAAATCGGATCTGGGGATGAATCGCGCTTAAGGGCAGCCGTCGTCGAACGGAGCGGACACCTCGTCTCCGGGCCCCCCGGCCTGCGCGCGTGCCACGAGCTCCGCGAGTCGCTGGTCGAAGGGCGGAGAGAACGACACCTCGTCGGCGCATCCACCGCCGTCCAGACCACCGATCAGACCGGTCACCGTCCCCCCGGAGATCCAGGGGGCGCCGGAGAAACCGTTGACCACCCCATCGCAGTGCAGGGTCGGGAAACCTTGCCGTTCCGGCACGGCCGGGGCCCGGCAGACCTGCGGACCACCGGCACCCGACGGATACCCGATGACCGTCACCTCCTTCCCCGGGCCGGGTGCTGCCCCGACGTCCAGTCCGTCGCCTGCCACCGACGCCAGCGGCACGCCGTCGTCGCGGCTGACCCGTGCGACCGCGTAGTCCGCGGCGGGGTCACGGCCGTCCAACCAACGGGTGTCGAAGAAGACCGCGTCGATCTGCCACCCGTCGCGCGCAGTGGGGCCCGCGCCGTAGCCCGGGACGAAAACCGCGTCGTCACCATCGGACAAGCAGTGCGCCGCGGTCAGGATCAGATCACCGGCGGGTGACCTCAGCACTGAACCCGTGCACGTGTGCAACTCCGAACCGTCGACGAACACCGCTCCCACCCGCGGATCCGGCGACACCGGTCCCGCCGACGGCCGTACGCCGGTGGACGGCCGGTACTCCGGGGCCGAGCATGAGGTGAGCAGCACCGCTGCCGCGACCACCAGCGCGGACTTCACGTCGACCATTCCTCCGATCTTCCCTCACAGGGACGTCACCGGCGTTTCCGCGACCCACACCCGGGGTAGATCGCCGGGCACCGTGCCGGAATGTCACGTCGGCGTGTTCGCGCTCGAACAAATGGGTGACGTCACGTGGCCCCGCGCGGCGGCGCCGGACACGTGCGAGACACTTGGTGTTCACGGTTCACCCGCATCACCCGTTGTGGTCACCGAGGCGAGGAGGCGAGGCAGATGGCTGACGATGAGCACGACCCCGGCCAGCAGTATCAGCCGGAGCAGACCGGCATGTACGAGCTCGAGTTCCCGTCCCCGCAGCTGTCCTCACCCGACGGTCGCGGTCCGGTGCTGATCCATGCGCTGGAAGGGTTTTCAGATGCCGGGCATGCGATCAGATTGTCTGTCCAGCACCTCAAGGACACGCTCGACACCGAACTGGTGGCGTCGTTCGCCATCGACGAACTGCTCGACTACCGGTCCCGCCGCCCGCTGATGACGTTCAAGACCGACCACTTCGCCCATTACGACGAGCCGGAACTGAATTTGTACGCGCTACACGACAGCGTCGGGACCCCGTTCCTGCTGCTCGCGGGTCTGGAACCCGATCTGCGCTGGGAACGGTTCATCACCGCGGTGCGACTGCTGTCCGAGCGACTCGGGGTGCGCAGGGTGATCGGACTGGGCTCCATCCCGATGGCGGTTCCGCACACCCGTCCGATGACGCTGACCGCGCACTCCAACGACAAGGAACTGATCGGCGAGCATCAGCCGTGGGTGGGCGAGGTCCAAGTGCCCGGAAGTGCCTCCAACCTGTTGGAGTACCGGATGGCCCAGCACGGCTACGAGGTGGTCGGGTTCACGGTGCACGTCCCGCACTACCTGGCACAGACCGACTATCCGTCGGCGGCCGAGACCCTGATCTCCGAAGTGGCAAGGAACGGCTTGCTGCAGATTCCCACCGCGAAGCTGACCCAGGCCGCCGCGGAGGTGTTCGACAAGATCAACGAGCAGGTCGCCGCGAGCGCCGAGGTCGCTCAAGTGGTGGAGGCCCTGGAGCGACAGTACGATGCCTTCGTCGCCGCTCAGGAGAACCGGTCCCTCTTGGCGCGGGACGAGGATCTGCCGAGCGGGGAGGAACTCGGTGCCGAGTTCGAGCGGTTCCTCGCTGAACAGGCCGGTGAGAAGAAGCGGAAGGACAGGGACGACCCGCGGGAGGGCCTGTAATTCCGCCTGCTGCCAGCCGTCCCGACAACGAAGTGGGCTACATGACCGACCGCAAGCCCCACCTGCGCCCGGTGCGTGAGATCACCCCGACGCTGAAGTTCTGCACGATCCACGGCTACCGGCGGGCCTTTCGAGTAGCCGGTTCCGGACCGGCGATCCTGTTGATCCACGGTATCGGCGACAACTCCACCACATGGAGCACCGTGCAGACCCAACTGGCGCAACGGTTCACCGTGATCGCCCCCGATCTCCTGGGGCACGGCAAGTCGGACAAGCCACGGGCCGACTATTCGGTCGCGGCCTATGCCAACGGCATGCGCGACCTGCTCTCCGTGCTCGACATCGACAGCGTCACGGTGATCGGGCACTCCCTCGGCGGCGGGGTGGCGATGCAGTTCGCCTACCAGTTTCCGCAGTTGGTCAACCGTCTGATACTGGTCGGCGCCGGCGGCGTGACCAAAGACGTCAACATCGCGCTGCGCATCGCCTCGATGCCGATGGGCAGCGAAGCGCTGTCCCTGTTACGTCTTCCGCTGGCGCTGCCCGTGCTCCAGGCGCTGGGCCGCGTCAGCGGGACGGTACTCGGATCCACGGGGGTGGGGCGCGACATTCCCCACATGCTGCGCATCCTGGCCGACCTGCCCGAACCGACCGGCTCATCGGCCTTCGCCCGCACGCTGAGGGCGGTGGTGGACTGGCGCGGCCAGGTGGTCACGATGCTCGACCGCTGTTATCTGACGCAATCGGTTCCCGTGCAATTGATCTGGGGTGACCTCGATGCCGTCATCCCCGTCAGTCACGCGGAGCTGGCGCACGCCGCCATGCCGGGTTCCCGGCTCGAGATCTTCCGCGGCTCAGGCCACTTCCCGTTTCACGACGACCCGGACCGCTTCGTCGAGCTCGTCGAGAAGTTCATCGACACCACCGAACCGGCCGTGTACGACCAGGAGTATCTGCGCAGCCTGCTCCGCACCGGCGTCGAGGAGGGCACCATCTCCGGCCCGGTCGACACCCGGGTAGCGGTGCTCGACGCGATGGGTGGCGACGAACGCTCGGCAACCTGACCGGTCGGCGTCGCCGAGCACGTAGCATCGGGCTCATGGCCATCGAAGTGACAGTGCTGCGCGTTTTCACCGACAAGGACGGACATTTCGGGAACCCGCTCGGTGTGGTCGACGCCGCTACCGTGGACCCGGCCGACCGGCAACGCATCGCCACCGAATTGGGATACAGCGAAACGATTTTCGTCTCGCTTCCGCGAGAGGGCACCCACAGCGCCCAAGCCCACATCCACACCCCCACCACCGAATTGCCGTTCGCCGGGCATCCGATAGTGGGTGCGTCGTGGTGGCTGAGAGACCGCGGCATGCCGATAAAGACACTCCAGGTACCGGCAGGGATCGTCCAGGTCAGCTACGGCCACGACCTGACCTCGGCTAGTGCTCGCGCGCAATGGGCTCCGGTGTTCTCGATCCACGACGTGGCCTCGCTCGAAGAGCTCGCGGCCGCCGATCCCGACGACTACGCCGACGAGTCCGAGCACTACCTGTGGACGTGGCTGGACGAGGCCGCAGGCACCATCCGCTCGCGCATGTTCGCGCCGTACCTGGGGATTCGCGAGGATGAGGCGACCGGCGCGGCTGCGGTGCGCATCACCGAGCATCTGAGCCGAGACCTGACGATCGTCCAGGGCGAGGGGTCGATCATCGAGACGAAATGGAGCCCCGAAGGCTGGGTGCAGGTCGCCGGCCGGGTGGTCGACGATGGACAGCGCCAACTGGAGTGACGCCTCAGCTCTGGGCCGTGACCTTCCGATGGGCACGCAGCGCCTGTATCTCGCGCTCGAAATCCTCGGCTGACGAGAACGAGCGGTACACGGAGGCGAATCTCAGGTAGGCCACTTCGTCGAGCTCTCGGAGCGGACCCAGGATCGCCAAGCCCACCTCATGGCTGGGCACCTCCGGCGAGCCGGTGGCCCGGACCGCGTCCTCCACCTGCTGAGCAAGATGATTCAGCGCGTCGTCGTCGACCTGCCGGCCCTGGCACGACCGCCGCACCCCGCGGATGACCTTCTCGCGACTGAACGGCTCGGTCACGCCACTGCGTTTGACCACAGCGAGTACCGCCGTCTCCACCGTGGTGAACCTGCGTCCACACTCGGGGCACGACCGGCGCCTGCGGATCGCCTGACCCTCATCGGTCTCTCGGGAATCGACGACCCGGGAATCGGGGTGCCGGCAGAAAGGACAGTGCATCACCGCTCCTTCGCCGCTCCGACAGTCAATCGCTTCGAACGCCATTGAGCGTACCTGCGTGGAACACGGGCGGCTCATGGCCGGACCCCATGGGGTGTATCTCATCGGGCCCCGTCCTCACAGAGCTCGGGCAGCACGGGCGATCAGATCCCGGCTGCGATCAGACGACGGGTGCGATCAGACGACGGGTGCGATCAGGGTCTGACCTGCGGCCAACGCCGCCGACTCGAGTTTGTTGAGCTCCCGGATCCGATCGACCACGTCGGCGACCGGGACGCCGGGAGCGACGCGCTGCGCGACCTGGTGCAGGGACTCGCCACTGTGCACCTGCACCACGGCGAGCCGTCCGGGGACCTCGGCCGTGCCGGCGGCCAGACTGCCGAACTGCCCGACCAGGCCCAGCCACAGCGTGATCGCGCCGGCGACCAGCGCCAGCAATACGGTGGTAGCCGGCGTGACCGGGCGGCGCCGGTGCGGCGCACGCGACATCAGCACGCCGGTCCCCCGGTGTCGCACCGGCGCAGCGCCGGGCCGTCGGGACGGAGACCGCCGGCCCGGCCGCGCCGGCCGGACCCGGCCCGCGGTCACCTGCAGGCGCGGTGCCCGCTCGAACTCGTTCCATGTCGCGCGGTCGTCGAGAATGGTCATCAGTTCGCCTTTCGATCCGAGAAGTGTTTCGCTCTTGTGTTCGAACGATAGTCGATCATCTGTTCGATGAATAGAACGCGTGATCGAACTGTTGCGAACGCTAACCGAAGGCACCGACACGTCCGGGTCGTCGCCTCCAGGGCATCACCGGAGAGCCTCCGCGGGATCCCGGCCTCGGCCGCCGGCATGCGACACGCCTCGAACACATGTTTGATTATCGGCCGTGACCGGGCTACATTCGGGCACATGAGCGACGACAGCAATGACAGCACCGGCGGCCGCGGCCGCGATTCGGGTCTGACCGAGCGTCAGCGAACGATCCTCGAAGTCATCCGTGCGTCCGTGACCACCCGCGGCTACCCTCCCAGCATCCGGGAGATCGGTGACGCGGTCGGATTGACGTCCACGTCGTCGGTGGCCCACCAGTTGCGCACGCTGGAGCGCAAGGGGTATCTGCGCCGCGATCCCAACCGGCCGCGGGCGGTCGACGTCCGCGGGGCCGACGACAACGCCACACCGGTCGTCGGGACGGACGTCGCCGGTTCGGATTCGCTACCCGAACCCACGTTCGTGCCTGTGCTCGGCCGCATCGCCGCCGGTGGACCGATCCTGGCCGAGGAGGCCGTCGAGGACGTCTTCCCACTGCCCCGTGAGCTGGTCGGCGAGGGTTCGCTGTTCCTGCTCAAGGTTGTCGGAGAGTCCATGATCGACGCGGCGATCTGCGATGGCGACTGGGTCGTGGTCAGACAGCAGAACGTCGCCGACAACGGCGACATCGTGGCGGCGATGATCGACGGCGAAGCCACCGTCAAGACGTTCAAACGCACCCGCGGTCAGGTCTGGCTGATGCCGCACAATCCAGCCTTCGACCCGATCCCGGGCAACGACGCCGTGGTGCTCGGCAAGGTCGTGACGGTCATCCGCAAGGTCTGACCGGTCGGACGGCCTACTCGCCGCGTACGAAGCCGTTCGTGAGCGCGATCTCCTCCGTGGCGAACCAGATCTCGACGGGGGCGTCGTGATAGTCGCCGCTGTCCGGCGTCCAGTACAGGCCAGATTTGGTGTCGGCCTTGATCGGGTAGCCCTCGGGGATCTCGCCCGGGTCGTCGAAGGGCATGTGCAGTGCGGTGCCCAGCGGCAGCGGCTCGTCGACGTCGATGCGCGCGTGACGTCCGGTGTCGGCCATGGGATCGCGCGCCGGTGGTGCCGCGGCGACGTTGACCGGTTCGTCGGCAGGTGCGATGACCGGCTCACCGACCGACGCGATGAGCGGCTCGCGGTCGGCGTCCAACTCTGTCTGCTCGGTCACGATGTCGTGCGCGTCGCCACGGCCGCCGTCGACCACATCGTGCGAGGGTGCTTCGGCCTCGGGTGTCAGCACCCGTGTCGGCGCGGTGTCGACGGCGTCGGGATCCTCCTGCGCGTCTCCGGAGTCGGCGGCCGGCCCGTGCTCGTGCTGATCTTCGCCGGGTGGCGCCCCCCAGAAGCCCTGCACGTCCGACCGGAAATCCTCGCTCGACGCCGGCGCCGCCGAGCCCAGCGATCCCAGACCCTCGCGGGCGTACCGGTCCCCGAACAGTTCGTCCTCCCGGCCGTCCTCGTGGGCCTGCGCGCCGGCACCCGACGGTACCGGCTCATAGGCGTGGCCGTCCGGGGCGCCCAGACCGCCGAGCAGGTCGTCGTCGCGGCGACGACCGCGGGTGCGCAGCACCGCGAAGCCGACCAGAGCGGCCAACAGAACAAGCGGGACGATGGCCAGCAGCCACCACCAGGTCCACTTCAGCCCGGAGCTCTCGCTGTTCTCCGAGGGCTGCGATGTCGGCGGCGGTGCCTGCGGGGCCTGGGCGCCGGGCACCTCCAGACCGACCAGTTGCGGAGCCAGACCGGCGGGTTCGGTGCTGAACTTCTGCGTTGTGGTATCCCACGAGATCGCGCCACCGGCGAACCGCTGGGTGATCACATCACCGGTCTGCGTCTGATCGGCGACCGGCGCGCCAAGCTCCCCGGTCGCGCCGCCGAGCTTGTTCCACGCCGCGTTCATGGCGCCGCGCACGATCACCGCGCCGTGGTCGGGCGTCCAGAAGATCACCGGCTTGTCGTCCGCGGCGAAGGCGCTGATGCGACTCGCCGGCGCCAGTCCGCCGTTCTGCTCGCTGGTGATCGGGAAACCCAGATCACCTTCTGGACCGCCGACGCTCTCGTACTTCTCCAGCACCTGGCCGGTGACGACGTTGGCTCCGGTCTGCGGGCTGTAGAAGATCTTGCCGTTGACGAAGTCCTGGCCCATACCGTCGGAGCCGATCTGGTACGGCTCACCCTCGGCAGCTCCGAGCGGGCCGAGGGCGCCGCCCGCGGCGCGGCGTGCGGCGTTGATCGCCGCGACCGGGTCGTCGGCAATGACGAGGTCGCCGAGCTGGCCGGCCAGCTCGGGCGGCACCGTGGTGAACTTCTTGGCGCTGGAGTCATACGACAGCTCGCCACCGGTGAACTTCTGACTCACTACGGAACCGTTGTAGGTCTCGTCCTCGGAGGGCACGCCGAGCACGCCGGAGGAACCGCCGAGCCTGTCCCACGCGGCGTTGATCGGTCCGCGGACCACCCTCGCGCCGGTCGCCGGCGTCCAGAAGATCACCGGTTTGTCCGACGCACTGAACGTGCTGTTGCGGCTCTCGGGTGCGCGACCCGGACCTTCGTCGATGGTTGGGAATCCCAGGTCGCTGTCGGCAGGCCCGCCCAGCGACTCGTATTTCTCGAGGATGGCACCCTGCATGAAGTGCGCACCGGTGGCCGGGGTGAAGAACATCTTGCCCGCCGCGAAGTTCTGAGCGAAGCCGTCACCGGCCGGATACACGTCACCCGATTTCGGACCCAACGGCCCGGTGTCGCCACCGCCGGCCTGCCAGGCCGCGGTGATCGCATCGTTTGCTTCGGCCTCGGGTTGCGCCGCCGCGGACGGGGCCAGCAGGAGCGCGGTGGCGACCCCCAGCAGCCCGACCGTCAGACGACCGACCAAACGTAGGCGCAGCATCGGCTGCCGGCTCATTCTTCCTCCCCGCGGTCGGCGACTGGTCCTCGTGCAAGCTCCACGCAAAATTCTGAGAAAGTTACCGCGTGCGTTCACTCTGCTTCAGTGGACGTCGATAACCAAGTCACCTCGCCGAATCCAGGCCAAGAATATGCCCGTCAGCTGCGCGCTGTCGCCGATCCGGCCCCCGTCAGACGCCCAGACTGCGTCCGATGATCTCCTTCATGATCTCGGTGGTACCGCCGTAGATCGTCTGCACGCGGGCGTCCAGGTACGCGCGGGCCACGTCGTACTCACGCATGTAACCGTAGCCGCCGTGCAGCTGCAGGCAGCGGTCGATCAGGTGGACCTGCTTCTCGGTGGAGTACCACTTGGCCATCGCGGCCTGCTCGACGGTGAGCTTGTCCTCCAGATGCAGCTTGATGAACTCGTCGACCATCATGCGCACCACGGTGGCTTCGGTGGAAAGCTCGGCAAGGAGGAACCGGCTGTTCTGCTGGCTGCCGATCGGCTTGCCGAATGCCTTGCGCTCCTTGGCGTACTGCAGCGTCACGCCGAGCACGGCCTCCATCGCGGCGGCCGCCATGATCGCGATGCTGATCCGTTCCTGCGGCAGGTTCTGCATCAGGTAGATGAAGCCCTGCCCCTCCTCGCCGAGCAGGTTCTCCGCGGGCACCTTGACGTCGGTGAACGACAACTCCGCGGTGTCCTGTGCATCCAGGCCGATCTTGTCGAGTTTGCGGCCGCGCTCGAAACCCTCCATCCCGCGCTCGACCACGAGCAGCGAAAAACCCAGGGCACCCTTGTCCGGGTCGGTCTGGGCCACCACGATGACCAGATCGGAGTGAATTCCGTTGGTGATGAACGTCTTGGCGCCGTTGAGGATGTAATGATCACCGTCTTTGACCGCGCGGGTCTTGATGCCCTGCAGATCGCTGCCGGTACCCGGTTCGGTCATGGCGATGGCAGAGATGAACTCGCCGCTGCAGAACTTCGGCAGCCACCGCTGCTTCTGCTCCTCGGTGGCCAGTCTGATCAGATACGGCGCCACCACGTCGTTGTGCAGGCTGAAGCCTAGCCCGCTGTAGCGGCCCGCGGTGATCTCCTCGGTGATGATCGTGTTGTAGCGAAAGTCGTCGACGCCGCCGCCGCCGTACTCCTCGGGCACCGCCATACCGAGGAAGCCCTGCTTGCCCGCCTCCAGCCACACGTCCCGGTCGACGAGCTTGTTCTTCTCCCACTCCTCGTGCTGTGGCGCGACGTGCCGTTCGAGGAAGGTGCGGAACGACTCCCTGAACATCTCGTGCTCGGGCTCGAACAGCGTGCGCTGGTAGGCGATGACTGGCGTGGCTTCGGGTGCGCCCATGACAACGTCTCCGTCGGGGTCGGTGCGGACAGTTGCCGCCAAGGTACCCCATCCAACCGGATGGTTGGTCGGACCTGCTGGCCGCGCGGCGCGGCCTAGACTCATGGCCGTGGCCGCAGCTCAGACCAGCCTCACTCATTGGGGAGCATTCCGGGCCACCGTGGCCGACGGCGACATCGCATCGGTGGCACCGCTTCCCGGTGACCGCGATCCTTCACCGGCCCTGGGCAACCTGCCGGGCTCGATCCGGCACGCCTCCCGGGTCACCGCCCCGGCGATACGGCGCGGATGGCTCGACAACGGACCCGGTCCGAGTTCGCGCCGCGGCGCCGACGAGTTCGTCGCGGTGTCATGGGAGGAGCTCACCGAGCGTCTGGCCGATGAACTGCGCCGGATCGTCGACACCCACAGCAATGAGGCGATCTATGGCGGTTCCTACGGCTGGTCCAGCGCCGGGCGCTTTCATCACGCCCAGAGCCAGGTTCATCGATTCCTGAACTGCATTGGCGGATACACCTTTTCACGCCACTCCTACAGCCTGGGAGCGACGGGGGTGATCATGCCCCGCGTGGTCGGCACCCACGACGACCTGTTCAAGCGCTCCACCCAGTGGGACGTCATCGTCGAACACACCGATCTGCTGGTGTGTTTCGGCGGGATAGCGCTGAAGAACACCGGCGTCAATCACGGCGGCACCACCGAACACCCGGCCCGCGAGGCACTGAACCGGTTCCGGGACCGCGGCGGGCGCCTCGTGTCGTTCTCGCCGTTGCGTGACGACGTCGACGGCGAATGCCAGTGGTACGCACCGGTTCCGGGTACCGACGTCGCGATCATGCTGGCACTGGCCCACGTGCTGGCCACCGAGGGCCTGGCCGACCGCGAGTTTCTGTCCGCCTACTGCACCGGTTACCACCGGTTCGAGCGCTATCTGCTCGGCACCGATGACGGGATACCGAAATCGCCGCAGTGGGCCGCACCGATCTGCGGGCTGGACGCCGGCGAGCTGACCGCTCTGGCCCGCCGGATGGCGGCCAACCGCACCATCGTGACGGTGAGCTGGTCGCTGCAACGCACCCGCCACGGTGAGCAGGCGCCCTGGATGGGATTGACACTGGCCGCGATGCTGGGCCAGATCGGGCTTCCCGGGGGAGGATTCGGCCACGGCTACGGGTCGATGAACGAACCGGGCCTGGCCCCGCTGCGCTGCGGGCTGCCGCGCCTGCCTCAAGGCGTCAATCCGGTGACGACGTTCATCCCGGTGGCCGCCGTCAGCGACATGCTGCTCCACCCCGGCGCACCGTTCGACTACAACGGGCTGCGCCTGCGCTACCCGGATATCAGACTGGTCTACTGGGCCGGGGGCAATCCGTTCCACCATCACCAGAATCTGCCCCGGCTGCGTCGCGCGCTCCACCGGCCGGACACCGTCGTGGTGCACGAACCGTACTGGACACCGATGGCCAAGCACGCCGACATCGTGGTGCCGTCAACGACGTTCGCCGAACGCGACGACTTCTCCGGCTCACGCAACGACCCGGTGCTGATGGCCATGCCGAGGCTCACCGCGCCCTACGCGCAATCCCGGGACGACTACGACACTTTCGCCGCGCTGGCGCACCGACTCGGCGTCGGGGACACCTTCACCGAGGGTCGCACCTCGCGGCAGTGGCTGCGCCATCTGTACGAGAAGTGGTCGTGGACATTGAATTTCGAGGCCCCCCCGTTCGAGGAGTTCTGGCGGGCAGGCCGGCTGCGGTTGCCCACCGAAGACGGACTGACCCTGCTCGCCGACTTCCGCGCCGACCCGGTGGCCCACCGGTTGGCCACCCCCAGCGGACGGATCGAGATCTTCTCTGCCGACATCGACGGATTCGGCTACGACGACTGCATCGGCCATCCGGCATGGTTCGAACCGTCCGAGTGGCTCGGCAGTCCGCGTGCCACGCGGTATCCCCTGCACCTGCTCGCCAACCAGCCAGCCGGCCGGCTGCACGGGCAGCTCGACGGCGGGGCGGTCAGCCAGGCCTCGAAAGTCGCGGGCCGGGAGCCGGTCCGCATGCACCCGACACCGTCGGTGACGCCGCGGCGCGCGGCGTCACCGACGGAGACGTGGTGCGTGTGTTCAACGACCGCGGTGCCTGCCTGGCGGGGGCGGTGCTCGACGAGCGGGTCCGTCCGCAGGTGGTGCAACTGTCCACCGGTGCGTGGTTCGATCCGGCCGACCCGGCCGACCCGGACTCGATGTGCGTGCACGGCAACCCGAACGTGCTCACCGAGGACGTCGGCACCTCAGCACTGGCGCGTGGATGCACGGGGGCGCATGTGCTGGTGCAGATCGAGAAGTACACCGGCGTAGCTCCGCCGGTGTGCGCGCATCAGCCGCCGGTGTTCGCCGTGCGCTGAGCGCCCTGGCGCGGCCCGCGCCGCCGCGGCCCGCGACCGCTACGCGACGGTCCACCCCGGCGCGGATCGGCGCCGCGGTGTTCCTGCTTGCGGGCAGCGGGTTTCGCCGCGGGCGCAGGGCCGGGAATCCGCAGCGGTGCGATCTCACCGACCAGGGCGTGCACCTCTGCCGAGTCGGCGTCGACGTCGCGCGGACGCACCGTGATCCCGGCGCGGCGCAGCAGTTGCTGGGTGTCCTTGCGCTGCTCAGGGAGCACAACCGTGACCACGTCACCGTCGCTGCCCGCGCGTGCGGTGCGCCCGGAGCGGTGCAGGTAGGCCTTGTGTTCCATCGGCGGGTCGACATGCACGACGAGCTCGACGCCGTCGACATGCACACCGCGAGCGGCGATGTCGGTGGCCACCAGGACGCGCGCGTCTCCACTGGAGAACGCGGCCAGGTTGCGCTCGCGGGCCGGCTGGGACAGATTGCCGTGCAGGTCCACCGACGGCACGCCGGACTCGGTGAGCTGCTTGGCCAGTTTGCGCGCTTGATGCTTGGTGCGCATGAACAGGATTCGCCGGCCGGTGCCCGATGCCAGCCGGTGCACCAGCTCCCGCTTCTCCTGCACGCCGCCGACATGGAACACGTGGTGGGTCATCTGGGCGGGCACCTCGGCGGCTTCGTCGACCGAGTGCAGCACCGGGTCGGCCAGGAAGCGCCGGACCAGCTTGTCGACGCCGTTGTCCAGCGTGGCGGAGAACAGCAGCCGTTGCCCGCCGGCCGGGGTGGCCGCGAGGATCCGGGTCACGCCGGGCAGGAAACCGAGATCGGCCATGTGGTCAGCCTCGTCGATCACGGTGGTCGAGACCGCATCGAGGCTGATCAGCTTCTGCCGCATCAGATCTTCCAGACGCCCCGGGCAGGCCACCACGATGTCGACGCCGGAGCGCAGCGCGGAGACCTGGCGGCTCTGCGCGACACCACCGTAGATCGTGGTCACGCGCAGCCCGGATGCGGCCGCCAGCGGCTCTAGCGTGGCGGTGATCTGGGTGGCCAGTTCTCGGGTCGGCGCCAGCACCAGGCCGGTCGGGCGCGAGGGCTGGCTGCGGCGGCCGGTAAGTCGCGCCACCAGCGGCAGCGAGAACGCGAGAGTCTTTCCGCTGCCGGTCTTTCCGCGGCCCAGCACGTCACGCCCGGAGAGCGAGTCGGGCAGCGTGGCCGCCTGGATCGGGAACGGCTCGGCGATACCGCGGGCGGCCAGCGAGCTCACCAGGGCTGCGGGCACGCCGAGATCGGCAAAGGACTGCATGGTCATCGTGAAGGTCTTCCTGTCGTTTCGGCGTTGTCGGGCAGCGTGTGCCCGGCAGCCGCGACGGGGACCGTCAGGCGGAGTGCGCACACCGTGGCGAAGTCGCCACAACAATGTCTGGTGGAGATGGTCGTCGGCGCTGTGTGAAACGGGCACCTGCTCCGGTGGTCCGCAGCCGACGTCGCAACGATCGTAACCGACGGCGTCCGACTCAGCGCATTCGTGGTGGTCAGTAGGTTGCGTACGGGGCCAATCCGGCGGCAAGCGCGATCGGCACGCGCGCCTTCATCCTGGTCCCGCTTTCGCTGTGCTCGACGGCGTCGACGCGCCCCTCGGCGTGCACCCGGTTGACCAGATCGCCGCGGTCGTAAGGGATTGTGACGTCGACCACGGTGTCGCGCGGCGCGATCATCTCGGCCATCCGGGCCTGCAGTCGGTCCAGACCGTCACCGGTGTGGGCGGACACGAACACCGCGCCCGGCAGCGCCCGGCGCAGCTGCGCCAGGGTCAGGCCGTCGGCGGCGTCGATCTTGTTGACCACCAACAGTTCCGGCGGGGCCGGCGCATCGGTCTCGGCGACGACGTCGTTGACCACCTGCCGCACCGCGTTGATCTGTGCCAGCGGGTTGACGTCGGAACCGTCCACGACGTGCAGCAACAGGTCGGCGTCGGCGACCTCTTCCAGCGTGGACCGGAACGCTTCGACCAGTTGGGTAGGCAGATGCCGGACGAACCCGACGGTGTCGGTCAGCACGAACTCGCGTCCGTCGGCGAGTTCCCCGCGGCGGGTGGTGGGTTCGAGGGTGGCGAACAGCGCGTTCTCGACCAGCACACCGGCACCGGTGAGGGCATTGAGCAGGCTGGACTTACCGGCATTGGTGTAGCCGACGATGGCCACCGATGGCACGTCGTTGGCCACCCGGCGCCCGCGCTGGGTGTCGCGGACCTGTTTCATCTCGCGAATCTCGCGGCGAAGCTTGGACATTCGTTCCCGGATGCGCCGTCGATCGGTCTCGATCTTGGTCTCGCCGGGACCGCGGGTGCCGACGCCGCCGCCGGCGCCGCCGGCGCGGCCGCCGGCCTGCCGGGACATCGACTCACCCCAGCCTCGCAGGCGCGGCAGCATGTACTCCATCTGCGCCAGCGACACCTGCGCCTTGCCTTCCCGGCTGGTGGCGTGCTGAGCGAAGATATCGAGGATCAGCGCGGTGCGATCGATGACCTTGACCTTGACGACCTTCTCCAGCGCGTTGAGCTGCGCGGGGCTCAGTTCGCCGTCGCAGATCACGGTGTCGGCGCCAGTGGCCACCACGAGCTCGCGCAGTTCGGCGGCCTTGCCGGAGCCGATGTAGGTCGACGGGTCCGGTTTGTCGCGCCGCTGGATCAGGCCTTCGAGGACCTCGGAGCCGGCGGTTTCGGCCAGGGCGGCCAGTTCGGCCAGGCTGGCGTCGGCGTCGGCGGCGCTGCCCTCGGTCCACACACCGACGAGCACGACGCGCTCCAGGCGCAGCTGCCGGTATTCGACCTCGGAGACGTCGGTCAGCTCGGTGGACAGCCCGGCCACCCGCCGCAGCGCGGTGCGGTCCTCGAGGGCCAGCTCGCCGACGCTGGGATTGTCGTTGGGGAATTCGGGATAGGTCATAAGCGAATCAAGATTCGCACGAACATCACTTTTCATGCACCCCAATTAACGTGCCCGCCGGCATGGCAATTCCCGTCAGCACCGGAGTCATTGCTGGGCCGCCCACCACCGGTCGGCCAGCTCACCGTTCGCGACCAGCACCGACGGCCCGCGCAGGTAGCTGTTCGCCTCGGTGACGGTGACCGTCACCTCGCCACCGGGGATACGCACGGTCAGCGACCCGGTCTGATCGCCCCGGTGGGCCAGGGCCGCGACCGCGGCCGCGACGGTGCCGGTGCCGCAGGAGCGCGTCTCCCCCACGCCGCGCTCGTGCACCCGCATCGACACCGTCCCCCCGGCCGGCGCGGTGAGCACCTCGATGTTGACCCCGTCCGGGAACTGTGCGGGATCGAAGCCCACGGGTGCGGCGACATCCAGCGCGGCCAGCTCAGCGCTGGTCAGCGTCTCGTCTACGCAGGCCAGGTGTGGATTCCCGACGTCCACGGCCAGCCCGGTGAAAGTCCGGCCGCCGACGATCGCCGTGCCGGTGCCCAGCCGGTTGGCCTTGCCCATCTCGACGGTGACATCGGCGGTGGTCTCGGTGTGGCCGTGCAGCACCACCGGCCGCGGCCCGGCCAGCGAGCCGACGACGAACTCGTCGCGCGACTCCAGGCCGCTGGCACGCAGGTAGTGCGCGAAGACCCGCACCCCGTTGCCGCACATCTGGGCGATCGAGCCGTCGGCGTTGCGGTAGTCCATGTACCAGTCGCCCGCGGCCACCCCCTCGGGCAGCCGATCGAACACCCCGGCCGCATGCGCGGCCCCGGCAGTAGTCACGCGCAGCACCCCGTCGGCGCCGAGACCCTGCCTGCGGTCGCACAGCGCGGTGACCGCGGCCGGGGTCAGGGCCAGCTCGGCAGGCAGGTCCGGGAGCAGCACAAAGTCGTTCTGCGTACCGTGGCCCTTGGCGAACTTCACCTGGTCAGGATACGTCGCGCCAGGCGCGCAGCACTGCGTCGACGTTGTCGGCGCCCGAGCCGTCCAGCCAGACGATGCGGTGGTCGCGGCGGAACCATGAGCGCTGTCTGCGCACGTAGCGCCGCGTACCCAGGAACGTGGGTTCGCGCGCGGCGCTGCCGTCACCTCCGGCGTCGAGGTCGGCCAGCACCTGCGCGTACCCGAGGGCCCGCGCGGCGGTGACGCCGTCGCGCAGCCCCCGGTCGATCAAGGTGATGACCTCCTCGACCAGCCCCCGCTCGAACATCAGATCGGTGCGCCGCGCCAGGCGCTCGTCCAATGCCGTCGTCTCCCAGTCCAATCCGACGATCACGGTGTTCCAGCGCGGCGTCCCGATGGTCGGTGCGGACGCCGCGAAAGGCCGGCCCGTCAGTTCCACGACCTCCAGCGCCCGTACGATGCGCCGTCCGTCGGTGGGCAGGATCGACGCCGCCGCGGCCGCGTCGACCGCGGCCAGTTCGCGGTGCAGCGCCGCGACCCCGATCTCGGCGAGACGCTCCTCCCAGCGGGCCCGCACCTGCGGGTCGGTGGCCGGGAACGACCACTGGTCCAGCAGCGACTGGATGTAGAGCATCGAACCGCCGACGATGACCGGGACCGCGCCCCGCGCGGCGATCGCCTCGACGTCGGCGGCGGCGGCGACCTGGTAGCGGGCCACGGTCGCGGTCTCGGTGACGTCGAGCACGTCGAGCTGGTGGTGGGGCACCCCGCACCGCTGGGCCGGGGTGAGCTTGGCGGTGCCGATGTCCATGCCCCGGTAGAGCTGCATCGCGTCGGCGTTGACCACCTCGACGGCGGTGTCGGCGCTCAGCGCGGCCGCGACGGCCAGCGCCAGGTCGGACTTGCCGGTACCGGTGGGGCCGACGAGGGCCAGCGGCCGCACGGCGGTCACGGTGTCCATACGCCGGCGAAGTAGCCGACGCCGTAGGGGGCGCCGCGGTAGAACTCCTCGGCCACGCGTGCGCCGGGCCCCGCCAGCCCCGCCAGCACCTGGTAGGCCACCCGGCCGAGGATCACCGACGGCAGGTCGGTCAGAGCCGCCGTGTCGCCGGCGGCCAGCGCGTCGTCGAGCACGGCCTGCGCGCGCGGGGAATCCGGGTCGTGGCCGCCCGGGGCGGCCGGGGTGAGGGTGTTGGCGCCGTCGGCGACCACCAGGACACCGATCTGGTCCGGCTCGGCCTCGATCTCGGCGCGCAGCCGCCGGCCGGTCTCGACGGCGACGGCGGCATCCAGGTCGGCGCGGTAGCCGCGGACCTCGACCTCGGCGGCTGTGACGCCGCCGCGCAACCACGCAGCGATCAGCGCGCACAGCGGCAACGCCGTCGGCTCGCCGGTGACAGCGCCGGCGGACAATCCGACGCGGACGTCGACGCCGTAACCGGCGAACGTGCCCACCGCGTCCGGCCGCAGGACTGTGTCGGCCCGTGTGACGCCGACGGCGATCCAGCGCGGTGGCAGTGCGGCCGCCGCCGACAACGCGGCCGCGCGCAGATCCTCGGTGTCGGTGGCCGCCGACGACGCCAATTCCGGGACCAGCAGCGGCGCCGACGGGACGAGCGCGATCGCGTTCAGCACGGCATCCAACTAATCACACGGTCACCGGATCACGGGTGGCCGCTTCGCCGCGGGCCAGCGCGACGGTGGCCACCACCATCACCGTCACCGCCGCCACGAGCGTGACCCAGCCCGCCTCCCCCGGCCGCAGGGTCTCACCCAGAACCACCACGCCCAGTCCGCACGCGACCATCGGCTCGGTCACCGTCATCGTCGGCAGCGAGGCCGTCAGCGCACCGGCCCGGAACGCCGCCTGCTGCGTCGAGGTGCCCAGGATCGCGACCACCGCCCATGCGTACAGCTCGGGCGTGCGCAACAGTTCCAGCACACCGGCCACGCTGGTGACGTCGAGGCGGTGCACCACCGCCTTGGTCAGCACGGCGAACAGCCCCCACAGCGCGCCGGACACCACCGCCATCAGCACCGCGCTGATCGGCCCGGACCACACGGTCGCACCGATCACACACAGCAGCAGCGCAGGACCGAGCACCAGGGCCACCGCCAGCCAGGTCTCGGCCGAGGCCCGAGATTCCCCCGCTGTCGGGTTGCCGACGGTCACGATGACCGCGACCGCCCCGGCCAGCAGCGCCGCCCACAACCATTCCCAGCGGGTCACGCGCCGGTGCGCCAGTTTCGCGCTGATCGGAAGCGCGAACAATAGCGAGGTGACCAGCAGGGCCTGCACCAGCAGCACCGAGCCCAGACCGAGCGCCGCGGCCTGCAGCGCGAAGCCGATCGCGGCCACCACGCTGCCTGTCCACCACCGGCGGTCCCGCAGGAGTTTCGCGAAAAGCTGCAGGTGGCTGACCTGTTCGTCGGTCACCTCGTGTGCCGAGCGCTGGTGCATGACATCACCGACCGCCATGAAGAAGGCGGCGGCGAGCGCGAGCAGGGCGGCCAGATCCGCCTTGGCCATCGACGACCTCCTCCGTGTTTCCCGGGAGAGCCTAGAGAGCTGCCGGGCGCAAGGCGTGGGCGCAGCGCCGGGCAACCTGTTTCAATAGCCTGCAGGAGCGTTGTCACGCTCATAGGCGCCGCGCCGCGCGGCAGGTGCGTGGGAAACCGCGCGGAGACACGAGGTACGGACATGACGATCACCGAACCCGGCGGATCCCAGGACGCCGGACATCAGGACACCGATCCTGCGCAGGAGGCCCCCTCCGCGCCGGTCCCGGCCCCGAAGCCGTCCGCTGCCGCGAAACCCAAGCCGGGTCCGGCGCGCCCCGGACCCCGCCCCGCCGTGCCGGTGACGGCCCCCGTGGTGGGCACCGCCCCGACCAGCGACCCGCACCGCTTCGGCCGCGTCGACCCCGACGGCACCGTCTGGCTGATCACCGCCGCCGGTGAGCGCACCATCGGCTCGTGGCAGGCCGGTGACGCGGAGGCCGCCTTCGTGCACTTCGGTCGCCGCTTCGACGATCTGCACACCGAGGTGGTGCTGCTGGAAACCCGGCTGGCGTCCGGGACCGGCGACGCCCGCAAGATCCGCTCGGCGGCGACGTCGCTGGCCGAGGGCCTGGCCGACGCGCACGTGCTCGGCGATGTCGACTCGCTTGCCGCGCGGCTGGCCGCCATCGTGGATCAGGCCGACAGCGCCACCCAGGAGGAGAAGGCCCGGCGCGAGGAGCTGCGCGCCACCCAGACCGCCCGCAAGGAAGCGCTGGCCGCCGAGGCCGAGGACATCGCCGCCAACTCGACGCAGTGGAAGGCCGCCGGCGACCGGCTGCGGGCCATCCTCGACGAGTGGAAGACGATCACCGGGCTGGACCGCAAGGTCGACGACGCGCTGTGGAAGCGCTACTCGGCGGCGCGCGAGACGTTCAACCGGCGCCGCGGCTCGCACTTCGCCGAGCTGGACCGGGAGCGCGCCGGGGCCCGGCAGGCCAAGGAGGCGCTGTGTGAGCGCGCCGAGGCGCTGTGCGACTCGACCGACTGGGGTCCGACCTCGGCGACGTTCCGCGACCTGCTGACCGAGTGGAAAGGCGCCGGGCGCGCGTCCAAGGACGTCGATGACTCGCTGTGGCAGCGGTTCAAGGCCGCGCAGGACAAGTTCTTCTCGGCGCGCAACGCCGCGACCGCCGAACGCGACGCGGAGTTCCGCGCCAACGCCCAGGCCAAGGAGGCGCTCCTGGCCGAGGCGGAGCGGATCGACACCTCCGACCTGGACGCGGCACGCGCGGCGCTGCGGGCGATCGGCGACAAGTGGGACGCCATCGGCAAGGTTCCGCGGGAACGCGCCGCCGATCTGGAGCGCCGGTTGCGGGCGGTGGAGAAGAAGATCCGCGACGCCCAGACCGGCGGCGTCGACCCGGAGGCCCAGGCCCGCGCCGATCAATTCCGCGCCCGCGCCGAGCAGTTCGAACGCCAGGCGGAGAAGGCTGCCGCGGCGGGCCGCACCAGGGACGCCGAGCAGGCCCGCGCCAGCGCCGAGCAGTGGCGGCAGTGGGCCGATGCGGCCGCGGATGCGCTGAGCCGCAAGCGGTAGCTAGCTCTTGGGCGGGGTGGTGTCGTCGCCCTCGTCGGGGAACGATTCCAGCAGACCCTTCTGCTGGCCTTCCGCGGCGCGGCGGCGCCGCTCCTCCTCGGCCGCCAGGTGCAGGGCGGTCCGGGTGGCCACGACGCGCGCCCAGTGATAGCTGAGCAGGATCACCGCCAGCCACGCGACGATCAGCCCGATGCCGGGGCCGGGCTGGGACTCCAGCGCGGTCTGGCGCGACCACACCGCCAGCAGCCCGAGGAACGCCGACACGGTCGACCCCGCCAGCGCGATCCAGGCCAGCGTCCAGCGCCGCGTCAGCAACGCGAGCATCGAGAACCCGACCCCGAACACCAGCGACAGCCAGGTGAACACCCGCGAGGGCAGCGCAATCCCGACGTCGGAGGCGGCATCGGAGCCGGTGAGCACGTCAAATCCTTTGACGCCGCCCGTGTGGGGCAGCGCGAGGGTGGCCAGCAGCACGAACACCAGGATTGCCAGCACCAGCGCCCGCGGGCCGGGATCGATCTCGCGCGCCACGCGCCGTTCGGCCGCTTCGAGGTCGTTGCGGTAGGCGTCGAAACCGTTGGCCCCCTCGGCGCCGGCTGCCCCGGTCATCGGGCACATCCACTCGCCGCGGGCGTAGCGGCGGGCGCGCCGATCGAGGGCATGCCCAGTCCGACCCCGGTGCGTGGCTTCTGCCCGGCCGCGTGGGCGTCGCCGGCGCGGGTGCGCCGGTGCGAGATCAGCTGCCCATCGGCGATCAGATGGTGCGGCGCGGCTGCGGTGACGGTGGTGACGACGATGTCGCCCGGCCTGATCTCGCCGTCCGGCCGCCCGGGCGCGAAGTGCACCAGCCTCCCGTCGCGGGCACGGCCCGACATCCGGGCGGTGGCGGCGTCCTTGCGTCCCTCGCCGGTGGCGACCAGCAGTTCGACCCGGCGGCCGACCTGGGCGGTGTTCTCCTCCAACGAGATCCGCTCCTGAAGCTCGATCAGCCGTTGGTAGCGTTCGGACACAACAGCTTTGGGCACCTGGTTGTCCAGCTCCGCGGCCGGGGTCCCCGGCCGCTTTGAGTACTGGAAGGTGAACGCGCTGGCGAACCGCGCGGCGGCGACGACGTCGAGGGTGGCTTGAAAGTCCTCCTCGGTTTCGCCCGGGAAGCCGACGATCAGATCGGTGGTGATCGCGGCATCGGGGATCGCCGCACGCACCCGGTCGATGATGCCGAGATAGCGTTCGGCCCGGTAGGAGCGGCGCATCGCGCGCAGGATGCGGTCGGAGCCGGACTGCAGCGGCATGTGCAAGGTCGGGCAGACGTTGGGCGTCTCGGCCATCGCGTCGATGACGTCATCGGTGAACTCGGCCGGATGCGGCGAGGTGAACCGCACGCGTTCCAGCCCGTCGATGCGGCCGCAAGCCCGGAGCAGCTTGGCGAACGCCCCCCGGTCGCGCGGTTGGTTGTCCGCTGCCGTCAGGTCCTCGCGCAAGCGCTCGTCCGGTGCCGTCAGGTCCTCGCGCAAGCGCTCGTCCGCGAACGAGACGCCGTAGGCGTTGACGTTCTGCCCCAGCAGGGTGATCTCGAGCACTCCCTGGTCCACCAGCGACTGCACCTCGGCGAGCACATCACCCGGCCGCCGGTCGACCTCCTTGCCACGCAGAGACGGCACGATGCAGAACGTGCACGTGTTGTTGCATCCGACCGAAATCGAAACCCAAGCAGCGTAGGCGGATTCGCGACTCGCCGGCAGCGACGACGGGAACTCGCGCAGCGCCTCGGCGATCTCGACCTGAGCGACGCGGTTGTGACGGGCGCGGTCCAGCAGCGCCGGCAGCGACCCGATGTTGTGGGTGCCGAACACCACATCGACCCACGGCGCCTTGCGCAGCACCGAGTCCCGGTCCTTCTGGGCCAGGCAGCCGCCGACGGCGATCTGCATGTCCGGGTCGGCCTGTTTGCGCGGGGCCAGATGGCTGAGGTTGCCGTACAGCTTGTTGTCGGCGTTCTCGCGGACCGCACAGGTGTTGAACACGACGATGTCGGCGTCGGCGCCGTCACCGGCGCGCTGGTATCCGGCTTCTTCGAGCAGACCGGACAGGCGTTCGGAGTCGTGCACGTTCATCTGGCAGCCGTACGTGCGGACCTCGAAGGTTCGCACCCGACGATCGGGCGAAAACCCGCTCGCCTGCTGCGTCACCGTGGAAGTCACGGGCCCTATCCTACGGAGCACAGGCGGTCGTCCCGAAATCACCGGGGGCGAGCGAAGCGACGGGGAAAACAACCGGGGGCGAGCGAAGCGACGGGGAAAACACCGATCGCGGTCTTCCAGCACACGGGACGTTCCCTGGGTAAGGTCTTCACGCATGGAGAGCCCCAGGGAGTCCCCTGACGTGCCGATGGTCTCTGTGAAGGCGGTGAACAAGCACTTCGGCGCCCTCCACGTCCTCAAGGACATCAATCTCGACGTCGGCCAGGGCCAGGTCGTCGTCGTGCTCGGGCCGTCCGGTTCGGGCAAGTCGACGTTATGCCGCACCATCAACCGGCTGGAGACCATCGATTCGGGCACCATCTCCATCGACGGCGTGGTGTTGCCGGCGGAGGGACGCAAGCTGGCCCAGTTGCGCTCCGATGTCGGCATGGTGTTCCAGTCGTTCAACCTGTTCGCGCACAAGACAATTCTGGAGAACGTGACGCTGGCACCGATGAAGGTGCGCAAGGCGTCCAAGGAACAGGCGCGGGAGAAGGCGATGCGCCTGCTCGAGCGCGTCGGAGTGGCCAACCAGGCCGACAAGTACCCCGCCCAGCTCTCGGGTGGCCAGCAGCAGCGCGTGGCGATCGCACGCTCGCTGGCAATGGACCCGAAGGTGATGCTGTTCGACGAACCGACCAGCGCCCTGGATCCCGAGATGATCAACGAGGTGCTGGCCGTGATGGCGGGACTGGCCGCCGACGGCATGACGATGCTCGTGGTGACCCACGAGATGGGCTTCGCGCGCAGGGCCGCCAACCGAGTGGTGTTCATGTCCGACGGCGCGATCGTCGAGGACGCCGAACCCGCCCAGTTCTTCGAGAACCCGCAGACCGACCGCGCCAAGGATTTCCTCGGCAAGATCCTCCACCACTGATCAGGGCCCCGGCGAAAGGAACCCCACCATGTCCCCCAAATCCCTGTCCGCGCGTGTCGCGGGCGCATTGGCACTGGCCGTCGCACTCCCGTTCGCAGCGACCGCGTGCGGCGGCGGTGACGGTGGCGGCGGCGCGGGTGGCGGCGACACGATCGTCATCGGCACCAAGTTCGACCAGCCCGGTCTGGGGCAGAAGAACCCCGACGGCACCATGAGCGGCTTCGACGTCGACGTCGCCACGTATGTCGCGGGTGAGCTCGGGTACGCCCCGGACAAGATCGAGTGGAAGGAGGCGCCGTCGGCGCAGCGCGAGAACCTGATCCAGAACGGCCAGGTGAGCTTCATCGCGGCGACGTATTCGATCACCGACGCACGTAAGGAGAAGGTCTCTTTCGCCGGGCCCTACCTGATCACCGGGCAGAGCCTGTTGGTCCGTTCGGACAACACCGACATCACCGGCGCCGCGTCCCTGGAGAACAACAAGATCCTGTGCTCGGTGTCCGGTTCGACGCCCGCCCAGAAGATCAAGGACGAGTACCAGGGCGTGCAGCTGCAACAGTACGACACGTACTCGGCATGCATCGACGCGCTCAAGAACGGCGCCGTCGACGCGGTCACCACCGATGAAGTGATCCTGGCCGGCTACGCCGCGCAGTCCCCGGGCGCGTTCAAGATCGTCGGCGAGCCGTTCTCCGAGGAGCGGTACGGCATCGGCCTGAAGAAGGACGACTCCGAGCTGCGCACGAAGATCAACGACGCACTGAAGAAGATGGAGGACAGCGGCGCCTGGAAGGCAGCGTTCGACAAGAACCTCGGTCCGGCCGGGATCACCGCGCCGGCACCGCCGCCGCTGGACAACTAGGGCGCCCAGGTAGCCACCGGAGCCGCCCGTGGAGGTTTTCACCGAGTACCGAAGCGAGATCTTCGCCGCGTTCTGGACCACGATCCAGCTGACGGTCCTGTCAGGCATCGGCGCTCTCGTCCTCGGCACGGTGCTGGCCGCGATGAGACTCTCGCCGGTGCCGACGCTCAACTGGGTCGGCACGGCGTACGTCAACATCGTGCGCAACACCCCGCTGACGCTGATCATCCTGTTCTGCTCGTTCGGCCTGGCCCAGACGCTGGGATTGACGCTGGCCGACCGGCAGTCGCCGACGTTCATCGCCGACAGCGGCTTCCGGCTGGCCGTACTGGGCCTGACCGTCTACACCGCGTCGTTCGTATGCGAGACGGTGCGCTCTGGGGTGAACACCATCCCGCTGGGTCAGGCCGAAGCGGCCAGGTCCCTCGGGCTGACATTCAGCCAGAATCTGCGGATTGTGCTGCTACCACAGGCATTTCGTGCGGTCATCATCCCGTTGGGTTCGGTGCTGATCGCGCTGACGAAGAACACCACGATCGCCTCGGCGATCGGGGTGGCCGAGGCCGCGCTGCTGATGAAGGAGATGATCGAGAACACCGCGGCGGTGCTGGTGGTCGGCGGCATCTTCGCGCTCGGGTTCGTGATCCTGACGCTGCCGCTGGGGTTGTTGTTCGGCTGGCTGGGCAAGCGGATGGCGGTGGCGCGGTGATGAGCGCGACTTCGACCGGCGAGCAGACACAAAATCGCGCATTCTGGCGGCCAGCGATGCGATTTACTGTCTGCTCGCCGAGGCAGGTGGGCTGGTTGTGACCGGGTCCTCCGTTCTATTCGACGCACCCGGGCCGCGCGCGCGGATCCGCAACCGGGTCATCTCGGCGGTGACCCTGGTGGTCCTCGCACTGGTGGCGTGGGTGGTGTATTCGCGGCTCGACTCGCGGGGCCAGCTCACCGCCGAGAAGTGGGAACCGTTCCTGACGCCGGACCTGTGGCGCACCTATGTGTTGCCGGGCGCGGAGGGCACGCTGACCGCGGCGGCGGTGTCGATCGTGCTGGCGTTGGTGCTCGGTCTCGCGCTCGGCGTGGGGCGACTGTCCTCGCACACCGGGATCCGGTGGGCCTGCTCGGTGTTCGTCGAGTTCTTCCGAGCGGTGCCGGTACTGATCATGATGATTTTCGCGTACTTCCTGTACGCGTTCTACGACGTGTTCCCGTCCAAGCATCTGGCGTTGGCCGGCGTGATCACCGGGCTGACGCTGTACAACGGCGCGGTGATCGCCGAGATCGTGCGCGCCGGTGTCCACGCGCTGCCGCGCGGTCAGTCCGAGGCGGCATCGGCGCTCGGCCTGACGTGGGGGCAGACCATGCGGTCCATCCTTCTGCCGCAGGCGATCACCTCGATGCTGCCGGTGCTGATCTCACAGCTGGTCGTGGTGTTGAAGGACACCGCGCTGGGCTACCAGATCACGTTCGTCGAGATGGTGCGGCAGGGCACGGTGATCGGCTCGGCGTACGGCAACTACATTCCCGCGTTGATCGTGATCGCGCTGCTGATGATCGCGCTGAACTTCTCGCTGTCGTGGTTTGCCACCTGGTTGGAACGCCGGATGCGCAGATCCCGGAAGGGTCCGGCGCCGATGGAGGCCGAACCGTTGGACATGCAGGGCGACCGCAGCCGCGCGGTCTGACGCGGACCGCCGATGAGTTCCACCCTGCTGGCCTTCGAGGTGCTGCCCGAGTCGACGCTGCGGGACATGGTCGATCTGATGGTCCGCCTGATCGAGGCGTGCGGAGCGGTGGTCATCATGATCGGCGCCGTCGTCGCGATCGTGAAGTTCGTCGCCGCCCTGGGCCGGCGCAACATCAACCAGTTCTCCGCCGTCCGGCTCACCTTGGCCCGGTTCTTGGTGCTGGGGCTTGAATTCCAGCTCGCGGCCGACGTGTTGCGCACCGCGATCTCGCCGTCCTTTGAGGAGATCGGCAAGCTCGCCGCGATCGCGGCGATCCGCACGGCGCTCAACTATTTCCTCAACCGCGAGATCGCCCAGGAGCAACGCGAGATCGAGCTGTTGCGCCACCCGCGGCCCACAGCCGATCCCCCACCGGTGTCGTGAACGTCGTCCTCGACGCGTCATGGTGCTTCGCGCTCGCCGGCATCGTGCTGGGGTCGGCGGCGCTGATCGTCTTCCGCCGACCCCTGCCCGCCTTGCGGGTGACGCTCGAGCTGCTCACCGCGGCCGGGCTGCTGCGGTTGAGCGTGGATTCGTCGTGGACAGCGATCACGGTGACCGCCGGGCTGATCGTGCTACGCCGTGTCATCACTCGTACCCTGATCGCCGACCTCACCCCGTCACCGCGGCGGACGCCCCGAACCACGTAGACAGTGCGTCAGTCAGTCCCGCGGACTCCGAGTTCGTCGACCCGGTCGGTCAGCAGACGTTCAATGCGCTTCTGCCACAACGCCAGTCCGTACGGATGCCGAGTCGGAAATTCCCGATGTCGGCGACACCCCGCTGGTCGAGCACCTGCTGAGCTCACACTTTCCGACGCTCCCTTTCGTTCGCCAACTCGGCGGTCACCACGTCCAGCGCCATCGACTGGTTGTAGCCACGGCGGGCCAGCATTCCCACCAGCCGTCGCGCCACCTTGTTCTCGGCATCCCTGTCGTCGGGGTCGCCGAGCTTCTCGCGGCGTAGCTTGTCACGGACCAGTTGTTCGGCACGGGTGCGTTCGGCGCCGGCATCGATCCCGGCCAACGCCGCGTCGATCACCTCGTCGTCGACGCCCTTCTTGCGCAACTCGGCGGCCAGGGCACGCTTGCCCTTTCCGGCGTTGATGCGTCGCGAACGCACCCACTGCTCAGCGAAGTCCTCGTCGTCGATCAGGCCGACCTGCGTCAAGCGGTCCAGGACCGCGACGCTCACGTCGTCGGGGTATCCGCGCTTGGCGAGCTGCGCCTCGAGCTCGGCACGCGTCCTGGCCCGGGCGGTGAGCAGACGCAGGCACAGGGCCCGCGCCTGCTCAGCACGCTTGTCGGACTCGTCGACCTGAGCTCCGGCCGGGTCAGAAGTCGACGGGAGCGGGAAGAGCGTCATCGGCTGCATCATCGGTCAACTGAGCCCCGATACCGAGCTTCTCTTTGATCTTCTTCTCGATCTCGTTGGCCACGTCGGGGTTCTGCAGCAGGAAGTTCCGGGCGTTCTCCTTACCCTGGCCGAGCTGCTCCCCGTCATAGGTGAACCAGGATCCGGACTTGCGGATGAAGCCCTGCTCGACACCCATGTCGATGAGCGAGCCCTCCCGGCTGATCCCGCGGCCGTACAGGATGTCGAACTCGGCCTGTTTGAACGGCGGCGAGACCTTGTTCTTGACGACCTTGACCCGGGTGCGGTTGCCGACCGCGTCGGTGCCGTCCTTGAGCGTCTCGATACGCCGGACATCCAGGCGGACCGAGGCGTAGAACTTCAGCGCCTTACCGCCCGTGGTGGTCTCGGGGGACCCGAACATCACGCCGATCTTCTCGCGCAGCTGGTTGATGAAGATCGCGGTGGTGCCCGAATTGTTCAGCGCCCCGGTCATCTTGCGCAGCGCCTGGCTCATCAGGCGGGCCTGCAGGCCGACGTGGCTGTCACCCATCTCCCCTTCGATCTCCGCGCGCGGCACCAGCGCCGCCACCGAGTCGATGACCAGGATGTCCAGCGCGCCGGAGCGCACCAGCATGTCGGCGATCTCGAGTGCCTGCTCACCGGTGTCGGGCTGGGACACCAGCAGCGCGTCGGTGTCGACACCGAGCTTCTTGGCGTACTCCGGATCCAGGGCGTGCTCGGCGTCGATGAAGGCGGCGATACCGCCGGCGGCCTGCGCGTTGGCGACGGCGTGCAGCGCGACGGTGGTCTTACCGGAGGACTCCGGACCGTAGATCTCGATGACACGGCCGCGGGGCAGTCCGCCGATACCGAGCGCGACGTCGAGGGCGATCGACCCGGTCGGAATGACCGCGATCGGCGGGCGCACGTCCTCGCCGAGTCGCATCACCGACCCCTTGCCGAAGTTCTTGTCGATCTGCGCGAGCGCCAGTTCCAGGGCCTTCTCGCGATCAGGGGCTTGCGGTGCCATGGTGATACCTCTCCGGTAGTCGTTGTTGACCGGTTCTCGGTCGGTTGGCCGTGACGCTAGGCGAAGCCACCGACAAGTCCTTCGTACGATGTCTGCGGTCGAACTCCCCCCACAGTAGACGAACAGGTGTTCGATTCAAGTGGACACGCCGACGGCTCACCTTTTCCGGGCATGACGCGTCCGGATCCCGGCCGGTACCGCCGAGATGGCGGCGTACAGGTACCGGCCGCAGGTCGGCGGCGGTGACAGCGCATGAGCACGTGTCGTGAAGGCGCACGGCTTCACCGGCACCCGCGACGACGGCTCTCCGACTACGCCGAGGCGTTCGGCGGCGCCGGCCGCATCGTCGTGATACGGGCCTCGTCGTTCAGCGACGGACACATCCTCGCCGCCTCCGCCGGGGATCCCCGGACCGCCGCGACGACCTCGCCGGACGCCAGGACCGGCTTCGAGGCGATTCTCGGCCCGAACTCCTTGGGGCGCAACGAGTTCGTCGCTCGGCTGGACGCGCCGCGCGCGCCGGTCCTATCGTGGATCATCCGCCACGGAACGGACTCTCATGCACGAGATGGCGATCACCCAGAGTGTCGTCGATGCCGTGTGTGAACACGCCGCCGGACGCCGCGTGCACGGCGTGACACTGGAAATCGGCGCGCTGTGCGCACTGGTCCCCGACTCGATGCAGTTCTGCTTCGAACTGGCCACCGAGGGCACCGTCGCCGAAGGCGCACAGCTGGACATCGACGTGCGCCCCGGCACCGCACACTGCCGCGCCTGCGGCGCCGACTTCGCGCTGGCGGACTTCTTCCTGCTCTGCCCCTGCGGCAGTGCCGACGTCGAGGTGACCGCCGGCCAGGACATCAGGATCCGATCGATGGAAGTGAGCTGACCATGTGCGCAACCTGCGGCTGCGGCGAGAACACATCGACGATCACCGGACACCCCCACGACCACGCCCACCCCCATGACCACCCCCATGACCATGACAGTCGGCGCACCCACACCGTCGATCTCGAGCACCGGGTACTCGCAAAGAACGACGCCCTGGCCGAACAGAACCGCCGGTGGCTCGCGCAACGCCGCATCCTCGCGCTGAACCTGACCAGTTCGCCCGGCGCTGGGAAGACCACACTGCTGGAGCGGACCATCCGCGAGATGGACGCCGCCGGCCCGGTGACGGTCATCGAGGGCGATCAGGAAACCCTGCTCGACGCCGAACGGATCCGGGCCACCGGCGCACCCGCGGTGCAGATCAACACCGGGGCCGGCTGCCACCTGGACGCCCAGATGATCGGTGATGCGCTAGGGGTTCTCAACCCGCCCGAACACTCGCTGCTGTTCATCGAAAACGTGGGAAACCTGGTCTGCCCGGCCATGTTCGATCTCGGGGAGCACGCCAAGGTGGTGATCATCTCGGTGACCGAGGGCACCGACAAACCTCTGAAGTACCCGCACATGTTCGCCGCCGCCGGGCTGGTGCTGATCAACAAATCCGATCTGCTGCCCTACGTCGACTTCGACGTCGACCGCTGCGCCGACCACGCACGGTCGGTCAACCCCGGCGTCGACGTGCTGACGGTGTCGGCCAAGACCGGCGCGGGCACCGCGGATTGGTACCGCTGGGTCCGATCGCGGCAAACCGGAACCGGTGCGGGGACCTAGATCCATCGATCCGTTGACAACGGCCGTTCGGCGCGAGTAAACCAAAACCAGCGGCGTGCAAGTGGGCCGACGGTCGACTCCGATGCCGCAGGGGTCCCAGCCCGGCCCCGGAAAGCTGTGACACATGCCGAGCGAGGCAGCAGTCAAAGCGGAAGAGGCATTGATCCACGTGCTGTGGATCAACGCCGGACTGAGTTGTGACGGCGATTCGGTGGCGTTGACTGCCGCCACCCAACCGAGCATCGAGGAGATCGCGCTCGGCGCCCTCCCCGGTCTGCCCAAGGTCGCCGTCCACTGGCCCCTGATCGACTTCGAATGCGGGCCCAGCGGAGGTGCGGACGACTTCCTCGAATGGTTCTTCAGAGCAGACAGAGGCGAACTGGAACCATTCGTGTTGGTCGTCGAGGGGTCCATCCCCAACGAGAAGATCAAGGACGAAGGCTACTGGTGCGGGTTCGGCAACGATCCGGCGACCGGTCAGCCCATCACCACCAGCGAATGGTTGGACCGGCTCACCCCGAAGGCGACCGCCGTCGTCGCGGTCGGGACGTGCGCCACCTACGGCGGTATCCATGCGATGGCGGGCAACCCGACCGGCGCGATGGGTGTGCCCGACTACCTCGGATGGGACTGGAAGTCCAAGGCAGGGATCCCGATCGTGTGCGTGCCAGGCTGCCCGATCCAGCCGGACAACCTCTCCGAGACGCTGACGTACCTGCTGTACATGGCCACCGACCAGGCGCCGATGATCCCACTGGACGACGCGCTGCGGCCAAAATGGCTGTTCGGGGCGACCGTGCACGAAGGCTGTGACCGCGGCGGTTACTACGAGCAGGGTGACTTCGCGACGGAGTACGGATCTCCCAAGTGCATTGTGAAACTCGGGTGCTGGGGTCCGGTCGTGAAATGCAACGTTCCCAAACGGGGCTGGATCAACGGGGTCGGCGGATGTCCGAACGTCGGCGGCATCTGTATCGGGTGCACGATGCCAGGATTCCCGGACAAGTTCATGCCGTTCATGGACGAACCAACCGGCGGCAAGCTGTCCTCGACCGCGTCCGGGCTGTACGGATCGATGATCCGCAGCCTGCGCCACATCACCGGCCGCACCGTCGACCACGAACCCCGGTGGCGGCACCCCGGCGAGAAACTCGAATCAGGAGCGGCCCGCACCTGGTAGGAGCGGAGGCCCGGGCACATTCCGGCGAACCACCCGACGCCCGCCGCACGCGTGAACTGCGCAGCGTCACAGAGAGAGAAGAAGTTCGATGACAACGACCATTCCCGAGCCGTCCCACGTCAAGCGTGACCCCGGTCAACTCGTGGAAATGGCGTGGGACCCGATCACCCGCATAGTCGGCAGCCTCGGCATCTACACCAAGATCGATTTCGAGAACCGGGAGGTGGTGGAGTGCCACAGCACCTCGTCGATCTTCCGCGGCTACTCGATCTTCATGAAGGGCAAGGATCCCCGGGACGCCCATTTCATCACCAGCCGCATCTGCGGTATCTGCGGCGACAACCACGCCACCTGTTCGTGCTACTGCCAGAACATGGCCTACGGCGTCAAACCGCCGCACCTCGGCGAGTGGCTGATCAATCTCGGCGAAGCCGCAGAATACATGTTCGACCACAACATCTTTCAGGAGAATCTGGTAGGGGTCGACTACTGCGAGAAGATGGTCGCCGAGACCAACCCCAGCGTGCTCGCCAAAGCCGAGAACACCCCGTCCCCGCACGCCGACGCGCACGGCTACCGCACCGTCGCCGACATCATGAGAGCGCTCAATCCGTTCACCGGCGACTTCTACCGGGAAGCGTTACAGGTCAGCAGGTGGACCCGGGAGATGTTCTGCCTCATGGAGGGACGCCATGTCCACCCGTCGACGCTGTACCCGGGCGGCATCGGCACCACGGCCACCGTCCAGCTGATGACCGACTACATGACCCGGCTGATGCGCTATGTCGAGTTCATGAAGAAGGTCGTGCCGATGCACGACGACCTGTTCGACTTCTTCTACGAGGCGCTGCCCGGGTACGACCAGGTGGGGCTGCGGCGCACCCTGCTCGGATGTTGGGGCTCCTTCCAGGATCCCGAGGTGTGCAACTTCGCCTATAAGGACATGGAGCGCTGGGGTGACGCGATGTTCGTCACGCCCGGCGTGATCATCGACGGCAAGCTGCACACCCACTCCCTGGTCGACATCAATCTGGGAATTCGAATCCTGTTGGGCCACAGTTATTACGAGGACTGGTCCGATCAGGAGATGTTCGTCAAGACAGACCCGCTCGGCAACCCGATCGACCGGCGCCACCCCTGGAACCAGCACACCAACCCCAAGCCGCAGAAGCGGGACTTCGACGAAAAGTACAGCTGGGTGATGTCGCCGCGCTGGTTCGACGGCACCGATCACCTCGCGCTGGACACCGGCGGCGGCCCGCTGGCGCGGCTGTGGTCGACCGCGCTGGCCGGTCTGGTCGACATCGGCTACGTCAAGGCCACCGGCACCAGCGTGCGGATCAACCTGCCCAAGACGGCCCTGAAAGGTCCCGTCGAGTTGGAGTGGAAGATCCCCGGGTACGGCTCGAACACGTTGGAACGCAACCGGGCCCGGACGTACTTCCAGGCGTACGCCGCCGCGTGCGCGCTCCACTTCGCCGAGAAGGCGCTGACCGAGATCCGCGCCGGGCGCACCAAGACCTGGGAGAAGTTCGAGGTGCCCGACGAGGGCATCGGCTGCGGCTTCACCGAGGCGGTGCGCGGGGTGCTGTCCCACCACATGGTCATCCGCGACGGCAAGATCGCGAACTATCACCCGTATCCGCCGACCCCGTGGAACGCCAATCCGCGCGACAGCTACGGGACACCCGGACCGTACGAGGACGCGGTGCAGGGCCAGCCGATCTTCGAGGAGAACGACCGGGAGCACTTCAAGGGCATCGACGTGATGCGCACGGTGCGCAGCTTCGACCCGTGCCTGCCGTGCGGTGTGCACATGTATCTGGGCGGAGGCAAACAGTTGGACCTGCTGCACTCCCCCACCCAGTCCGTCACCGGGGAATAGGGCATGGGCCCGCCGGCCCCGCCGCGCCCCGACGACGCACAGTGGCGCACGGCGGGTGATCGGATCCAGACGCTGCTCGACGCGCTCGCGACCGGCGGCACCGTCGCCCGTGAGCGCGCCGAACAACTGGTCCGCGAGGTGACCGACCTCTACGGCGCCGCGCTCGAGCGGATGCTGGACACCGCGCTGGCCGCCGAACCCGAACTGGCGCAGGCCTTCACGGCCGACGATCTGGTAGCCAGCCTGCTGTTGGTACACGGTCTGCATCCGCACGACACCGAACGGCGGGTGGCCGACGCGCTCGCCTCGGTACGGCCCTATCTGGGTTCACACGGCGGCGACGTCACACTGCTCGGAGTGGCCGACGGCGTCGTCCGCCTGCAGTTGCTAGGCAGCTGCACGAATTGCCCGTCCTCGTCGGTGACGCTGGAACTCGCCGTCCAGGACGCGGTCCGCACCGCCGCCCCCGAGATCGCCGCCATCGAGGTGGTCGCGACCGAAGCAGATGGCCGACCCGGCGTCATCCCGGCCCATTCGTTGATGAGCCGTGTGCACGCCGGGCACTCCACGTGGCTTCCGGTGCCCGAACTGGCCGGCTTGCGCGACGGCGAGGTCGGCGGCTTCCGCACCGCAGGCGTGAGCGCCCTGGCGTGCCGCGTGGACGGCGTCGTGGTCGCCTACCGCGATCGGTGCGCCGCGTGCGCAGGCTCATTGGCCGGAACCCGGCTGGCCGGCACCGTGGTGCACTGCCCGGGGTGCGGCGCGCGGTTCGACGTGCTCCGCGCCGGGCGCGGGGTCGGCGGCGACGGCCACCTGGAACCGATCCCGGTGCTCGAACGCGACGGCGTGTTGTCGCTGGCCGTACCGGCGTCCGCGGAGGTGGCGTGATGCCGGGAGCCTTCGACGTGCTGGCCCGGGTCCGGGCCGATCGGGCGGCCCCCCGGCCGGCCGGGGAGCGCTGCGAGATGTGCGCCGAACCCGTCGGCGACGAACACCAGCACGTGGTCGACGTCGAAGGCAGACAACTGATGTGTGTCTGTCGCGGCTGCTATCTGCTGTTCACCGATACCGCTGCGACATTGCGCTATCGGGCGGTGCCGGACCGGTACCTGGCCTTCCCGGACCTCGCGTTGGACCGCCGGGTGTGGGAGCGCCTGCAGATCCCGGTCGGCCTTGCGTTCTTCTTCCACAACTCCTCGCTCGGGCGCACCGTGGCGTTCTATCCCGGCCCGGCGGGGGCCACCGAATCGGAACTTGATCTGCAGGCGTGGAACGACATTCGCGGCGACGACCCGCGGGTTGACCGGCTGGCCGCAGACACCGAGGCCCTGCTGGTCCGCATCCCCGACATCCCTGACGCCACGCCACGGGGATACTTGGTCCCGATCGACGCCTGCTACGAGTTCGTCGGGCGACTGCGCATGCTGTGGCACGGATTCGATGGAGGCTCCGAGGCCCATGACTTCGTCGATGGGTTCTTCACCCTCCTCGACCAGCGCGCGCCGGCGGTGCCACGCCCATGACCGAGATCCACTTCACCGTCGTCGACATCGCGCCCGAGCCCTACGCCGTCACCCCGGTCCTGACCGCCCGGGTCGGCGTCGCGGCCGACGGTGACACTCCGGTCCACGCGCTCGCGCTGCGATGCCAGGTGCGCATCGAACCGTTGCGGCGCAGCTATTCCGACGCTGAGGCTGACGGACTGGTGGACCTGTTCGGACCCCGGGAGCGGTGGTCGACCACCCAGCAGACCTTCCTGTGGCAGCACACCGCCGCGGTCGTCGCCGGGTTCACCGGCGACACGATCGCCGAGCTGCCGCTGGAGTGCACCTATGATTTCGAGGTCAAGGCCGCCAAATATCTGCTCGCACTCGGCACCGGCACCGTTCCGCTGCGATTCCTGTTCAGCGGAACGGTTTTCACGCAGGGCGAGCGGGGTTTCAGCGTTCGTCAGGTGCCGTGGGACCGCGAGGAACGCTTCGACATGCCGGTGGCGGTGTGGCACGACCTCATCCGGCAGCACTACCCCGGCACCGGCTGGTTGCGCCTGACCCGCGACACCATCGACGCGCTGGCGGCCTACCGGTCGGCGCGCGGGTTGCTCGGCTTCGACGACGCGGTCACCGAACTGCTCGCCGCGGCCAGGGAGTTGCGATGAGCACCGGATGGGACCGGGCCCGCGCCGTCGCCGACGCGGTGCTCTACGAGGGCTACCTGCTCTACCCGTACCGCGCGACTTCCGGGAAGAACCAGTCACGCTGGCAGTTCGGGGTACTGGGCCCGCCGGGCGCCGAACAGGCCGGCATCGGCGAGAACGACTCGCTGTCGGCGCAGCTGCTCGTCGAACCCGACGGCGTGCCGACGCTGTCCGGCGCGGTGCGCTTCCTGCAGCTGCAGCAGCGCAGCGCCGAGCGCGGCACCCCGGCCGGCTATCAGCGGGTGCACGAACTGCAGGCCGGCCCCCGCCGGTGGCTCAGCTGGGACGAAGCGGTGGAGTGCGAGGTCGCGATCGACCCCGCACCGGTGACCGGTTCGCCTCGCACGGTGGACATCTCGATACCCGCAGGCCGCGACGTCGAGACCGTCGATGGCGGCAGACTGGTGCGCGAGCGGCGCAGCCTGCACGGTCAACTGGCGATCGGCGCCGAACCATGCGACGGCCTGGTGCGGTTGACGCTGGAGGTCCGCAACACCGCGGTCCCCGCGGCGGACAAACGCGAGGCGATCGCGACCTCGCTGATCGGCGCCCACCTGCTGCTGGAGATCGACGGGGCCCAATTCGTCTCGCTGCTCGAGCCTCCCGACCGGGCCGCCCAAGCCGCGGCACGATGTCGCCAGCACCGCTGCTTCCCGGTGCTCGCCGGCCGGCCCGGTGAGCGCGACCTGGCGCTGGTGTCGCCGATCATCCTCTACGACCACCCCGAGATCGCCGAACAGAGCCAGGGCGACCTGTATGACGCCTGCGAGATCGACGAGATCCTGACGCTGCGCGTGATGACCATGACCGACGAGGAGAAGTCGGCGGCGCGGGCGACCGACCCGCGGGCCGCCGACATCATCGACCGCTGCGACTCGATGTCCCCGGAGGCCATGCTCGGTCTGCACGGCGTGCTGCGCGACCCGCACGCGTGCACGCCACCGTTGATTCCCGAGATCCCCTCAGACACCGACTGGTGGGATCCGCGGGCCGACACCGCTGTCCGTCCGGAACTCGACGCCGTCCTGGTGAACGGCACCAGGGTCGCGCGGGGTAGCAGGGTGCGGCTGCACCCGTCGCGGCGCGCCGACGCCCAGGACCTGTTCTACGCCGACAAGACCGCGCGAGTGACGTCGGTGCACGCCGACGTCGACGGCGGCGAGCACATCGGTGTCGTCCTCGACGACGACCCCGCCGCCGACCTGCACGACTGGTACGGCCGTCATCTCTACTTCGCGCCCGACGAGGTGGAGCCGCTCGTGGAAGGGAGAGCACCATGGAAGTAGTCGGTCGGATCACGGTGGCACTGGTGGCCGCGACGGTCCTCGCGGTGGCGGTGGTCGGGGTGCGGTCGATCCCCGACATCCAGCGCTACCTGAGAATGCGCCGGATGTGAGCTGAGGAAGGACTCGTCATCACGCCCCGAATACTGGTGGCCGGGATCGGCAACATCTTCCTCGGAGACGACGGCTTCGGACCCGAGGTGATCCGGCGCGTCCCGCCCCGGCTCACCGGGCCGGACGTCCGGGTGACGGACTATGGGATCAGGGGCATGCACCTGGCCTACGACCTGCTCGACGACTGGTCGGCACTGGTCCTCGTCGACGCCGTTCCCGACCGCGGCGCGCCAGGCACGCTGGACGTCTTCGACGCTGATCTCCGAACCCGCACCGGCGCAACAGGTCTGGACGCCCACGCGATGGACCCGGTCGCGGTGTTCGCCAGCCTGGACGCGCTCGGTGGGACACCGCCGCGCACCGTGGTCATCGGCTGCCAGGTCGCGACGGTGGCGGAGGGTATCGGGCTCTCGCCCGTCGTCGCCGCCGCGGTACCGGCCGCCGTGCGTGCCGTCGAGGACGTGGTGGCCGGCCTGGCGGCGCACTCCGCGGCGGGGAGGGGCTGATCATGTGCCTCGGTATCCCAGGACAGGTGGTCGGCATGGTGGACGGCTACGGTGACCAGCTGGCGCTCGTCGACGTCGCCGGCGAACACCGCAAGGTCAACGTCGGCATGCTGCCCGAGGAACGCTTCGCGCCCGGCGACTGGGTGATCATCCACATGGGTTTCGTCGTCGAGAAGACCGACAAAGCCGGCGCGGACGCCGCGCTGGCCGGCCTGGAGCTGATGGGCAGAGGGCGCGCCGCCGAGGAGTCACCGTGAGGGGCCGCAGGCGGATCCGTGTCTGCGTGCGCGGTGTGGTGCAGGGCGTCGGCTTCCGGCCTTTCGTGTACACCCAGGCCACTGCGCTCGGACTGTCGGGTTCGGTACGCAACGACAGCACCGGCGCCCTCATCGAGATCGAGGGCGCCGAAGCGGACATCGATCGCTTCCTGTCCCGGCTGCGCACCGATCCACCGCCCCTGGCTTTCGTGGAATCTGTTGAGGTGCAGGATATTCTGCTGGTGGGCGGCACCGGATTCACGATCGCCGACACCTCGCGCACCGGCGGCGGCCGCACGCTCGTCTCCCCCGATGTCGCCATGTGCGCCGACTGCGCCTGCGAGTTGCGCGACCCGGGCAACCGCCGCTACCGGCACCCGTTCATCAACTGCACCAACTGCGGCCCGCGGTTCACGATCACCGCGGCACTGCCGTATGACCGCGCGTCGACCACGATGGCGGGCTTTCCGATGTGTGCCGCCTGCGCACGCGAATACACCGACCCCGCCGACCGCCGGTTCCACGCGCAGCCCATCTGCTGCCCGCAGTGCGGGCCGACGCTGCGATACCGGGACGGTACCGGAGGCGAAACCCACGGCGAGCTCGCGTTGCGTGCCGCCAGGGAGCTGCTGTGCGGCGGCGGCGTGCTGGCGGTCAAGGGCGTCGGCGGCTACCACCTGGCCTGTGATGCCGCCGATCACCACGCCGTCAACGGGCTGCGCACGCGGAAACGCCGCGGCGACAAACCGTTCGCGGTGATGGTGCCCGATCTCGCCGCGGCACGGACCATCGCCGAACCGGACCCGGCGTCCGCGGCGCTCCTGGGCAGCGTGGCCCGCCCGATCGTGTTGATCCCGCGGCGCTGCGGCGCGCCGATCGACCAGGCGGTGGCGCCGCACAACCCCGACCTCGGGGTGCTGCTGGCCTACACCCCGTTACACACCCTGCTGTTCGGCCTCGACGGCGACGAACCCGGGCCGCAGGCTCTGGTGATGACGTCGGGCAATCTGGGCGGCGAACCCATCTGCTTCACCGACACAGACGCGCTCCACCGGCTCCGCGGCCTGGCCGACGGATGGCTGATGCACGACCGGCCCATCCTCGTCCCCTGCGACGACTCGGTGATGCGCGCCGACACCCCGATCCGGCGCTCACGCGGTTACGCACCTCTGCCGATCGCCCTGCCGGTCGCGGTACCCCCCACACTCGCCGTGGGCGCAGATCTGAAGAACACCATGGCCGTCGCGGACGGCAGGTATGCCTGGCTCAGCCAGCACATCGGCGACATGGACGACCTGGCCACCCTGTCGGCGTTCGACTCCGCACAGCAGCATCTCCGGGTCCTGACCGCGGTGGAACCGGAGGTACTGGTCACCGATGCGCATCCGCGGTACCGCTCGACGGCGTGGGCGCTGCGCAACGCCGCCGGCCGTCCGGTACGCAGCGTGCAACACCACCACGCGCACCTGGCCGCGGTGATGGCCGAGCACGGCATGGACGGCGCCGCGCCCGTCCTCGGATTCGCCTTCGACGGAACGGGGTACGGCCCCGACGGGGCGGTGTGGGGCGGTGAGGTTCTGCTCGCCGACTACAAGGGTTACCGGCGGCTGGCCCGGCTGCGCTATGTGCCGCTGCCGGGCGGCGACGTCAGCGTGCTGCGTCCGTACCGGATGGCGCTGGCCCATCTGTGGGCCGCCGGCCTGCCGTGGACGCCGGACCTGGCACCGGTACGAACATGCCCGCCCCGGGAACAGCGGGTGCTGCGCCACCAGCTCGAGACCGGCCTGGGGTGCGCACCGACCTCCAGCATGGGCAGGCTGTTCGACGCGGTGTCGGCGCTGGCCGGCGTTCGTCAGATCGTCGATTACGAGGCGCAGGCGGCGATCGAACTCGAAGGTCGCTCCCGCGACTGTAACTGCGGCACAGCCGGTTACCGGTTCGCCGTCGACCACGCGCCATCCACGGCGGAGATCGACCCCGCCCCCGTGCTGTCGGCGGTGGTCGACGACGCCCGCGCCGGTGTCGCCGCCGGTGTGATCGGGGCGCGTTTTCACGACGCGGTGGCCGCGCTGATCCTCGAGCTCGCGCTCGCCAACCGCGGCTACACCGTGGCCCTCTCGGGCGGAACGTTCCAGAATGCCCTGTTGCTGCGCCGGTCGCGCATGCTGTTGGCCGCGAACGGGTTCGACGTCATCACACATCACCGTGTGCCACCCAACGACGGCGGTGTCGCGCTGGGTCAGCTGATCGTAGGAAACGCCGTCTGAAAGGGAGGACGCCGATGTGTCTGGCAGTACCGGGAAAGATCATCAGCATCGAAGAACGTGACGGCACGCTGATGTCGGTCGTCGACTTCGGCGGCGTCAAGAAGGATGTGTGCCTGCAGTACCTCCCCGACGCCGAGATCGGCCACTACGTCGTCGTCCACGTCGGCTTCGCCATCCAGCGGCTCGACGAGGAGTCGGCACGGCGCACGCTGGCCGAGTTCGAGCACCTCGGCGTCCTCAAGGAGGAATTCGCTGACGGTTTCGAGCTGGCAGCGCGGCAGGCGGGCACCGCCAATCCCGCAACCGACGGACCTTCGGAGGTGAGGTCGTGAAGTATCTCGACGAATTCAGCAACCCGGAGCTGGCCGCACGGCTCCTCGACCAGATCAGGTCGGCCACCACCCGACGCTGGTCGATCATGGAAGTCTGTGGCGGGCAGACCCATTCCATCATCCGGCACGGTATCGACCAACTGCTGCCGGACACCGTCGAAATGATCCACGGGCCGGGGTGCCCCGTGTGCGTCACGCCGTTGGAGATCATCGACAAGGCCCTGGAGATCGCATCCCGGCCGGACGTGATCTTCTGCTCGTTCGGCGACATGCTGCGGGTGCCCGGCAGCGAGAAGGACCTGTTCCGCGTCAAGAGCCAAGGGGGCGACATCCGGGTCGTGTACTCCCCACTGGACGCGCTGACGATCGCGCGGGACAACCCGGACCGGCAGGTGGTGTTCTTCGGTATCGGCTTCGAGACCACCGCGCCCGCCAACGCGATGACGGTCTACCAAGCCAAAAGGCTTGGCATCGGCAACTTCTCGCTGCTGGTGTCCCACGTGCTCGTACCGCCGGCGATCTCGGCGATCATGGAGTCCCCGACGTGCCGCGTCCAGGCGTTCCTGGCGGCCGGCCATGTGTGCACCGTGATGGGCACCGGTGAGTATCCGCCGCTGTGCGACAAGTTCGGAATCCCGATCGTGGTCACCGGTTTCGAGCCCCTGGACATCCTGGAGGGCATCCGGCGCACGGTGATGCAACTCGAATCCGGCCGCCACGAACTGGAGAACGCCTACCCCCGCGCCGTTCAGGACGTCGGCAACCCGGCCGCCAAGGCGATGCTGCTCGACGTGTTCGAGGTGACCGACCGGGCCTGGCGCGGGATCGGCGTGATTCCCGCCAGTGGTTGGCGGCTGTCCGACGCCTACCGGGATTTCGACGCCGAACAGCGCTTCGCCGTCAGCGACATCCACACCGAGGAGTCCGCGGTGTGCCGCTCCGGCGAGGTACTGCAGGGGCTCATCAAACCGCACGAGTGTGCGGCGTTCGGAACCCTGTGCACACCGCGAAACCCGCTGGGGGCCACCATGGTCTCGTCCGAGGGCGCCTGTGCGGCGTACTACCTGTACCGGCGCCTCGAGGTGACCAATGCCTGATACCGAGCCGGAGGCGAGCATCGATATGGAGTCGTGGGTGTGCCCGGCCCCGTTGCGCGACGCCCCCAACATCGTGATGGGACATGGCGGCGGTGGCGCCATGTCCGGCGAGCTCATCGAGCAACTGTTCCTGCCCGCGTACGGGCCGGCCGCCGACGCGGCGATGGGAGATTCGGCGATCGTCGATCTCGGCGGCGCCCGCCTGGCGTTCTCCACCGACTCGTTCGTCGTCAAGCCGATGTTCTTTCCGGGCGGTTCGATCGGCGACCTGGCGGTCAACGGCACGGTCAACGACCTGGCGATGGCCGGAGCGGTTCCGAAAGTGCTCTCGACCGCCTTCATCCTCGAGGAGGGCACGCCGCTGGAGGAGCTGGCACGGATTGCCCAGGCGGTGGGCACCGCGGCGCTGGCGGCCGGGGTCAGGCTGGTCACCGGTGATACGAAGGTCGTCGACTCCGGCCACGGTGACGGGGTCTATCTGAACACCGCGGGTATCGGGCTGATCGACGAGCGCACCGACATCCGTCCGCAGCGGGCGGCGCCGGGCGACGCGGTGATCGTCAGCGGCGACATCGGCGTCCACGGGGTTGCCGTGCTCAGTTGCCGCGAAGGCCTGGAGTTCGCCACCGCGGTCTCCAGCGACACCGCTCCGCTACACGGACTGGTGGCCGCGATGGTCGCCACGGGCGCGGACCTGCACGCACTGCGTGACCCGACGCGCGGTGGGCTGGCCGCGACGCTCAACGAGATCGCCCGGGCCGCCGGGGCCGGTGTGTCGATCGACGAACGCGCGCTGCCTGTTCCGGCGGCGGTGCGCGACGCGTGCAGCATGCTCGGCCTCGACCCGCTCTATGTCGCCAATGAGGGCAAGCTGGTCGCGTTCGTCGCCGCCGCGGACGCCGACCGGGTGCTCGCCGCGATGCGCGCGCATCCACTGGGCGCGCGCGCGGCGGTCATCGGCACCTGTGTTGCCGAACATCCGGGCATGGTGGTGGCCAGGACGGCGCTGGGCGGCACCAGGGTGGTGGACCTGCCGATCGGCGAGCAACTGCCCCGGATCTGCTGACATGCCGGCCCCCGCCGGACAGCACCGCACCGGCCACACGCTGTTCGCGCGTTTCGCCTATCCGCCGAACGAACTCGGGTACTGCGGGCCGGAGGACACCGGCGCGTTGCTCGGGACCGCGGAGCAGACGACCGCGGTGGCGCGGGAGTTCGACGGCGCGTGGCCGTACCTTCAGGCGATCGCGGACGCGGCGGGTGTGGCCGACCCGCTCGACCGGGACGTGGTGCGCACCTACTGGGTGGGCGGTCCGCTCCTCGACGCGGTGGGCCGCAAGGACCTGCTCGCCCGGCTCCGGTCAGCGTTCGCCGGTCAGGTGACGGGGCTGCTCGATGAGGTGGGCGATCAGGCAACTGCGTTGGCGCACCACAGTTTTCACGTGCTCGTAGTGTATCCGTGGGTGAGGTTCCTGGACCGAGACCCGGGCACAGCGCTGCGCATCCTGCAGAGTTGCCGGATCCGTTGGGGCACCGTGACTTCCGTTGACGACGACCATGTGCTCATCGACTCGGCGCCGCTCACCTTCGACGCCGGCCGTCTGTCGCTCGGCGAGCTCGAAACCGAGCGGGTGCGCTGGCACCGCGACGGCACGTCGCTGACCACCAGACCGGACGTCGGCGATGTCGTGGCCGCCCACTGGGACTGGGTGTGCGAGCGTCTGAGCGAGGCGGACACCGCCGCTCTGAACGCGGCGACGCAGGCCACCCTCGGACTCGTCGCCACCGCCAGAAACCAATCTTGACCAGGGAGAACGCCCCGAGCACGCGGTTTCGGTGACCACCCCGGGGGTATCCGCTCGAGCGGGCATGGCCGCGACGAGCGGAGGCCTGTGAGGAGGGCGACCCATGGACAATGGTAGAGAAAGCGGATCCCGCGACACTGGGTCAGATGAGCCGTCGGGCGGACCGGTAGATCGGCCGTCCGGCGCCATCGAGGGCGCCGAATCGGTGCCCAGTCACGGCGAACCGGGGCAGAGCGACTTCGAGACAGGATTCACGACGGAACCTCCGCGGGATGTCGAGCCCGAAGTGCCGCCGTACGCCGGGCGGAAGAAATCGGCTGATTCCGGAAGCGCAGGCGGCGAGCAGAATCACTGACCGGTCACCACTGGTCGCGGGGCACATCGAAGTCGGCGCACAGCGCCCGCCATACCTCGCGGGGCTCGACGCCGTCCTCGATCGCCTGCGCCGCGGTACGGCCGCCGATGCTGGTCAGAACATGGTCCATCAGCATCGACGAGGCCCGCACCGCACCGAACTGCCCCTCGACGAGTTCGTGGAATTCCGTCAACCGCACAGGCCCAAACTACGCCGGGTCCCCGATCGCGTCATGGCACACCCGTACCGGATCGGCGACTTCGGCGGCTCCGGCCCCGGCCCGGCGGGCCGCCGCGCGGTAACTCGGCGTCGCGAGCACCTCCTGCACGGCCGCGCCCAGCGCCCCTGCGGTCAACGGCCGCACGAGGCGCGCACTGCCCTGTCGGACAAGGCGATTGGCGATCTCCCACTGGTCTCCTCCACCCGGGACCACCACCATCGGAACCCCGGCCAGCAGCGACTTCGCGACCGTCCCATGGCCGCCGCCACAGATCAGCACATCGGCCCGGGACAGCAGCTCGTCCTGGCGGCCCAGACCCACCACCGCCCACGGCGGCACCTCGGCGTCGGGTCCGTGCAGGCAGGACACGGCCACCCGGGCTCCCGCGGGCAGCACCTCGCCGGGCACCAGGCTGGTCAGCGCCAGCTCGGCCAGGCCGACCGCACCGGTCGTGGCGGTCGACGGGGCCACCACGACGACGGGACCGTCGCCGTCGGGCAACCGCAGCACGTCGGTTGTCGGTTCGTAATGCAGCGGTCCCACGATGACGGCCTCGGCCGGCCAGTCCGGGCGCGCCACCTCCAGCGCGGGCAGCGTGGCGATCAGGCGGCGCACCGGCCCGGGGTCCTCGCCCGGCAGCCCGATCCCCCGCCGCGCCTCGGAGCGCTGCCGCAGCCCGTCCCGCCATGATTTCGCGCTCAACGCGCGCAACACCGTGTCGCGCAGCCGACCGCGCAGGCCGGTTCCCGGCGCCAGGCCGCTGCCGATGGGCGGCAGCCCCTTGGACGGCCGATAGAGCGGGTGGGTGTTCAATTCCACCCACGGCAGACCGAGCAGGTCGGCGGCCAGCCCACCACAGGCGGTGATCGAATCCGAGACCACCAGATCCGGATCCAGCGCTGCGATGAGGTCCCGGTTCAGGACGGCCATCCGGGCGGCACGCTGGTGGATCTTCGCGCCGGCGTCGGCGTCGTCGTCCTCCGCCGTGGGGTCCAGACCGCGCAGTTCGACCGCGTCGATGCCGTCATGGCGCGCCGCCTCGAGCCATCTCGTTCCGGTGAGTAGCGTCGGCGCGTCTCCGGCGGCGCGCAACTTCAGGCACAGCGCGATAGCCGGAAATGCATGCCCGGGGTCGGGTCCCGCGACCACGGCTACGCGCATGCGGGCTACCCTGCCACACCGTCGGCCCGTTAGGCTCCGACGGTATGACCGACGATGCCCCGCAACCGCTGCTGCCGACCTCCGACTCCACTCCCGCTCTCCCCACCATCGACGCCGCGGAAACGGTGCAGAGGTTCCTGTTCGCGATGGCGGATCAGGATTTCGACACGATCGAAGCGCTGGCCGCTCCGGATCTGCTCTGGCAGAACGTCGGTCTGCCGTCGATCCGGGGACGGAGCAGGATCCTCAAGTTGCTGCGCGGCGGTGAAGGCAAGTTCGGTTTCCTGGTGAAGTTCCACCGCATCGCCGCTTCCGATGAGCGCTCGGAGCAGACCGGCATCGGCGGCACGGTGCTGACCGAACGCACCGACGCGCTGATCTTCGGGCCGCTGCGCCTGCAGTTCTGGGTGTGCGGCACATTCGAGCTGAACGCCGACGGGCAGATCACGTTGTGGCGGGATTACTTCGACTTCCTCGACGTGATGGTCAAGGCGCCGCTGCGGGCCCTCGCGGGCCTGGTGGTGCCGTCCCTGCGCCCGACGTTCTGAGCGCAACCGGACTCCCGAACGCCGGCACCCCGCTCCAGGCCCTCCGGGCGGCTCGCAGCGAGCCTCACGCTTGTTTCAGGCGGCCCAACTCGTCGAACGCCTGCGCCCACGCGGTCAATCGGTCGGTGGCCATCCCCAGCTCGTCGCGGTAGCGCCGCTGCGTCATCGGTGAACTCGACATCGCACCGCTGTTCGCCGCCGCCACCAACTGCGCTGCCGCGGAGACCATTTCGTGGTACTGGCGGGCTCCGCGGTCGAGCTGGGTGGTGAACGCGGCGATCGTCGGCGCCAGGTATGCGCGCGAATGCGGCGCCGACTTCACGGCCTTCTCCATCGACACCACCTCTGCGGCGGTGGCGACCATGGTCGCCGCGGTCTGCTCAGCGGCCACCCGCAATTCGGAGAGTTCGCCGACGGGCAGCATCTGCCCGCGCTCCATCACGCCGAGTAGCGAAAACAGCCCGCGTTCGGAGGCCGCGAGCGAGGCCATCGGCTGGCGGGCCGCCGATCCCCAGGGCGGCAGCCGGCGACCGGTGCGGGCCCGCTGTGGCGGAAGCGGTTCGCCGCGCAGCCAGCGGTAGCGCAGGAATGACAGGGTGGCCAGGAACGCGGCGCCGACCGCGATCGGCGCTGGGATGAACAGCGCCCACACCGGGGTGCTCCACGACGCCAGCAGCGCGGTGACCGCCAGCCAGAACAGCGTCGACACGGTGAAGAACACCCCGAGCCGCAGCGCCCAGCGCCGCTTACGCAGCAATTTGGCACGCGGATCGGCGGCGGCATTGAGTTTCTCGGCCACCAGGTCCGACCATTCTGCGGCGGTGTCGATGCCGCGCTGGGCCAGAGAACGCCAGGCTTCGGGTCGGCCGGTCCGAGTGCTCACGTCATGCTCCCGTGGATGTTATTGCGACAGCGGGTTTTCCGGTGTCGGGTTGGCGGCCGGTGTGGCAGGGGTCTGGGTGGGGGCCGCCGGAGTGGCACCGCCGGCGGGCAGCTGCTCGCCGCGCATCGACGCCCGGATCTGCTCCAGCCGTGAATGCCCGGCCATCTGGACGCTGGCCTGCTGGACCTCCAGCATCCGGCCCTGCACCGAGTTCTGGGCCAGTTCGGCCGAGCCCATCGCGTTGGCGTAGCGACGCTCGATTTTGTCGCGCACCTCATCGAGGCTGGGAGTGCTGCCCGGGGCGGCGATCTCGCTCATCGAACGCAGCGAGGCGCTGACCTGTTCCTGCATCTTGGCCTGCTCCAGCTGGGACAGCAGCTTGGTGCGTTCGGCGATCTTCTGCTGCAGCACCATCGCGTTCTGCTCGACGGCCTTCTTGGCCTGACCGGCGGCCTGCAGCGCCTGGTCGTGCAGCCCTTTGAGGTCCTCGACGCTCTGCTCGGCGGTCACCAGCTGCGCGGCGAACGCCTCGGCGGCGTTGTTGTACTCGGTGGCCTTGGCCGTATCACCGGCTGCCACGGCCTGATCGGCCAGCGTCAGCGCTTGGCGTACGTTGACCTGGAGCTTCTCGATGTCGGCGAGCTGGCGGTTGAGCCGCATCTCCAGCTGGCGCTGGTTGCCGATCACCTGCGCCGCCTGCTGCGTCAGCGCCTGGTGCTGGCGCTGGGCCTCCTCGATGGCCTGCTGGATCTGCACCTTCGGGTCGGCGTATTCGTCGACCTTGGAGCTGAACAGCGCCATGAGGTATTTCCACGCCTTGGTGAACGGATTGGCCATGAGTTCATTCCGCCTTCGTGTCTGTCGAACGGTGTCGGCTGTACCGGCAAGTACCTAAACCCAACTTATCGGTTCGGCGCAGATCGCCACACCCCTGCAGGGGGACCGGGTCAGGCCACCGCCATCGACACGACCTGGGGAATGACCACCTTGGTGCTGACGTCGATTCCGGCGGCGCTGGCAACCTTGCCCGCCTCGCGGGCTTGGGCCGCCCGGAACTCCTCGACGGCCAGGTCGTCACCGGCCTCGGACAGCACGCGCGACAACGGCACGTCCAACGCGCCGCAGATGGCGCTGAGCAGCTCGCTGGAGGCCTCCTTGCGACCGCGCTCGACCTCGGACAGATAGCCGAGGCTCACTCGCGCCGAGTCCGAGACCTGCCGCAGGGTGCGCCCCTGCTCGACCCGGGCGCGACGCAGCACGTCGCCGATGACCTCGCGCAGCAATGTCGTCATCGCGCGTCCCTTCCGATTGATGTCGGTTTGCTCAGTAGTGCAACGCCCGATACCGCCCGGATGGTTCCCGGACGACGACGGCGATGTTCACTGCTGTTCGACCAGCCGGCGCAGATGGCGCACCGCGGCCCTGACCGCGGCCATCCGGATGTCCCAGCGACCTCCGGTGAGCTGCAGCGGCACCACGTCGGTGTCGAGCGGACCGGCCAGACCGAGGAACACCGTTCCCACCGGATGACCGGCGTGCGGCTCCGGACCGGCGACACCGGTGAGGCCGACGCCCCAGGTCGCCCCGCAGCGCTGCATCGCGCCGACCGCCAGCGCGCGGGCCGTCGGTGCGGCGACCGGACCGACGTCGGCGAGCAGTTCGGGTGCCACCCCGGCCAGGCCGGCCTTGGTGTCGACGGTGTAGGTGATCAGCCCGCCCCGGAGCACCGCGCTCGCACCCGGCACCCCGCCCAGGGTGGCGGCGAGCAGACCCGCCGTCAGTGACTCCGCGGTGGCCACGGTCTGCCCGCGCACGGTCAGATCGGCGACCAGCGCCCGCGCGTCGTCATCGACCAGCGGGTCGTCCACGCCAGTCCCTGACGGCCGAGACGAAGTAGTCCACTCCCGTGGTCACGGTCAGCACCACCGCGGTGAGCATGATCACCCACGCGGCGGTCAGCCAGCCGTCGGACAGCGGCAGGATGAACAGCCCGATCGCCACGGCCTGCACCAGGGTCTTGAGCTTGCCGCCGCGGCTGGCCGGGATCACGCCGCGGCGCAGCACCACCAGTCGCAGCACCGTCACGCTCAGTTCGCGGACCAGGATCAGCACGGTCACCCACCAGGGCAGGTCCCCGAGCACCGACAGCCCGATCAGCGCCGAACCGATCAGCGCCTTGTCGGCGATCGGGTCGGCCAGGGTGCCGAACTCGGTGACCATGCCATAGCTGCGGGCCAGGGCGCCGTCGAAGTGGTCGGTGATCACCGCCACCGCGAAGATGGTGAATGCGGTTACCCGCCAGGTGGTTTCGTGGCCATCGCCGACGAACAGCGCGACCAGGAACACGGGCACCAGAACCATCCGCACGCCGGTGAGCATGTTGGCGAGGTTTGCGACCCGGGCACGGGGAACCACAGGATCGGTATGTGGTTGGCCCGGCACCGACACAGAATACTGGTTGCCCTTGCCGATACTCTTCGGTGCATGAGCGCAGATCCGGACGCATCCGCCGGTGAACTGCTGGTGCGCCGCGCCACCACCTCCGACGTGCCGGGGATCAAGGCACTCGTCGACATCTATGCCGGCAAGATCCTGCTAGAGAAGAATCTGGTGACCCTGTACGAGTCCGTGCAGGAGTTCTGGGTCGGCGAGATCGACGGCGAGCTCATCGGGTGCGGGGCACTGCACGTGCTCTGGTCCGATCTCGGCGAGGTGCGCACCGTGGCGGTGCATCCCAGGGTGCGCGGCCGCGGCGTCGGGCACGCGATCGTCGATCGTCTGCTGGCGGTGGCCGCCGAACTGCACCTGCGGCGGATCTTCGTGCTCACCTTCGAGACCGAGTTCTTCGGACGGCACGGGTTCCAGGAGATCGACGGCACCCCCGTCACCGCCGAGGTGTACGAGGAGATGTGCCGGTCCTACGACACCGGCGTCGCCGAGTTTCTGGACCTCTCCTACGTCAAGCCCAACATCCTGGGCAACACCCGGATGCTGCTCACTCTCTGAGCCCTCTGTCGCCGAAACCGCATTCCACGCGGTCGAAACGCGACTTGACGCGCGTGGAATGCGATTTCGGCGGTTTAGAAGCCGGGGTCGTCCGCGTCGGCATCATCGGCGGCGCCGTTGGCGTCCGATCCGCCGCGGATCAGCGCCAGCGTGCCCGCCAGCTCGTCGGGTTTGACCAGCACCTCGCGCGCTTTCGACCCCTCCGAGGGTCCGACGATCCCCCTCGTCTCCATGAGGTCCATCAGCCGGCCGGCCTTGGCGAACCCGACCCGCAGCTTGCGCTGCAGCATCGAGGTGGAGCCGAACTGCGAGGACACCACCAACTCGACGGCCTGCAGGAACACGTCCATGTCGTCGCCGATGTCGGCGTCCACGTCCTTGCGCTCGCCGGCCTTGACCGCGGTGACGCCTTCGACGAACTCGGGCTCGGCCTGTTCCTTGGTGGCCGAGACGACTGCGTGGATCTCCTCGTCGGTGATGAACGCTCCCTGCAGGCGCAGCGGTTTGTTCGCGCCCATCGGCAGGAACAGCCCGTCGCCCATGCCGATCAGCTTCTCGGCGCCGGGCTGGTCGAGGATGACGCGGCTGTCGGTCAGCGACGACGTCGCGAATGCCAGTCGTGACGGCACGTTGGTCTTGATCAGACCGGTGACGACGTCGACGGACGGCCGCTGCGTCGCCAGCACCAGGTGGATCCCCGCCGCGCGTGCTTTCTGGGTGATCCGCACGATCGCCTCTTCGACGTCGCGGGGCGCGGTCATCATCAGGTCGGCCAGCTCGTCGACGATCGCCAGGATGTAGGGGTAGGGCTTGTACTCGCGCTTACTGCCCAGCGGCGCAGTGATCTCGCCAGAGCGCACCTTCTCGTTGAACACGTCGATGTGCCGCACCCGCGAGGCCTGCATGTCCTGGTAGCGCTGCTCCATCTCCTCGACCAGCCAAGCCAGCGCGGCGGCCGCCTTCTTCGGTTCGGTGATGATCGGCGTGATCAGATGCGGAATGCCCTCATACGGGGTCAGTTCCACCATCTTGGGGTCGATCAGGATCATCCTGACCTCGTCAGGAGTGGCGCGCGCCAGCAGCGAGACCAGCATCGAGTTCACGAAGCTGGACTTGCCGGAGCCGGTGGAGCCGGCCACCAGCAGGTGCGGCATCTTGGCCAGGTTGGCCGAGATCATCTCACCCTCGATGTCCTTGCCCAGCCCGATGACCAGCGGATGGTGGTCTGAACGGGTCACCGGATCGGTGAGCACGTCGGCCAGGCGCACCATCTCGCGGTCGGTGTTGGGCACCTCGATGCCGACGGCCGATTTGCCCGGGATCGGCGCGAGCATGCGCACACTCTCGGTGGCCACCGCGTAGGCGATGTTGCGGTGCAGCGCAGTGATCTTCTCGACCTTGACGCCCGGGCCGAGTTCGACCTCGTAGCGCGTGACGGTCGGCCCGCGGGTGCAGCCGGTCACCGCGGCGTCGACCTTGAACTGTTGCAGTACCGAGGTGATGGCGTCGGTCATCGCCTGATTCGCCGACGTCAGCCGCTTCGGCGGATCCCCGGCGATGAGCAGGTCCAGCGACGGCAGCGTGTAGGGGCCCTCCACCACCCGGTCCAGCGTGAGCTTGGGCTCCCTGCGGGGCTTCTTCTTCTCGCGGATGGGCGCCGGGGCAGGCGGCTCCTCATCGTCGAGCGGATAGTTGTCCATCGGCGTGCCGACCGGGCCCGCCGGCTTTGCGAGCGGCTCGGTGGGCTGATTGGCCGTCGGCCACGACCGAGCCTCGTCCTTCCCGAAGTCGGCCTCGTCGTAGTAGCCGTCGGAGAAGTCTTCGGCACCCGCAGCGCCGGGCTCGTCGTCGTCGTAGTCGTCGTACTGGTCGTCGTCGTAGTTGTCGTCGTAGTCGGCGTAGTCACGCTGCCAGCGGGTGGTGAACATGTCCCGGACGACCGAGGGCACCTCGCGGATGGTCGTGCCGGTGACAAGCAGCAGCCCGAACAGCACACCGATGAACAGCAGCGGCGCGGCGATCCAGGCGGTCAGCCCGTCCGACAGCGGGCCGCCGATCGCGAAGCCCAGGAACCCGCCCGCGTGCTGACGTTCGATCGGACCCTGCGGCGCACCCGACCACAGGTGCCAGAGGCCCAGTGCGGGCAGCGCGATCATCGTGAAACCCAGGATCAGCCTCGGCCGGGACTCGGGGTCGGGTTCCGACCGCATCAAGATGACGCCGATGGCCGCCAGCACGATCGGCACCAGCACCACCGCCGCACCGATCATCACCCGCACCACCGTGTCGATCCAGGCGCCGACCGGGCGGGCCGCCTCGAACCATGAGCTCGCGGCCACCACGACTGCCAGGCCGAGCAGCGCCAGCGCGATGCCGTCGCGCCGATGTCCGGGCTCCAGATCGCGGGCCCGGCCCACCGACCGCGCCGTGCTGCCCGCCCCCTTGGCCAGCATCAGCCAACCGGCCCGCACCCCGCGACCGACCGCGGTTCCCGCCGCGGCCACCGGCGACGGGTGCCGCCGGGCGGGCTTACGGCGCGAGGCCGTCGGCCGCGCCGGCCGGGACCCGCCCCGCGCAGGCGCCTTTGACCTGCTCGGACGGGCTGCAGATCGGGACGCGGTCTTACTCGCCATGCCGGTAAGCCTAGTCCCAAAGGTCTCATATGCACCATCTGCCACAGTGGTCACAGATTGGTGACGGCCCCTGACCTGCATCGGATGCGGTGTGAGGCGCGGCACGTGCGCTGAGTAGGGTGGACAACTGTCCAAAACACCGCAGCGAGGAGTTGCCATGCCCGTCGTCGTCGTCGCCACCATGAAGGCCAAGCCCGAGTCCGTCGACGCGGTCCGTTCCGCATGCCAGACGGCCATCGAGGCGGTACACGGTGAGCCCGGATGCGATCTCTACGCATTGCACGAAGCGGACGGCACGTTCGTCTTCGTCGAGCAGTGGGCCGACGGCGACGCGCTGCAGAAGCACAGCGCGGCACCCGCGGTAGGGACGCTGTTCGGCACGATCGGCGAACTACTCGACGGCGCCCCCGATATCAAGGTGCTGCAGCCCGTGGTGGCCGGCGATCCGACCAAGGGCCGGCTGCGTCCGTAGCGGGTCGACATGGGTGAACTCAACGGCAAAGTCGCCTTCATCAGCGGCGCCGCCCGGGGCCAGGGCCGCGCCCATGCGGTGAAACTCGCCTCCGAGGGAGCCGACATCATCGCGCTGGACGTGTGCGCGCAGATCGACTCGGTGCCCTACCCCATGGCCACTCCGGAGGATCTGGCCGCGACGGTCAAGCTCGTGGAGGACACCGGCGCGCGGATCGTCAGCTACGAGGCCGACGTGCGGGATCGCGACGCGGTCAAGGCCGCGGTGCGGGGCGGCACCGAGCAACTCGGCGACCGTCTCGACATTGTGGTGGCCAACGCCGGCATCGCGCCGATGGCCGCGGCCGATGCGTGGCAGGACGTGATCGACGTCAACCTCACCGGCGTCTACAACACCATCGACGTCGCGATGAAGCCGATGATCAAGTTCGGCAACGGCGGGTCGATCGTGCTGACCAGTTCGGTGGCCGGCCTGATCGGCCTCGGTGCACCGATGGCGGGTTCGGTCGGCTACGCCGCCGCCAAGCACGGCATCGTCGGCATCATGCGGGTGTACGCGAATTTCCTTGCGCAGTACAGCATCCGGGTCAACTCGGTGCACCCGTCGGCGGTGAACACCCCGATGATCGACAACGAGTTCACCCGCTCCTGGCTTGAGGGCATGGCCCAGGAGAACGACGGCGGTCCCGACATGGGCAACGCGCTGCCGGTGTCGGCGCTGGAACCGGAGGACATCGCCAACGCGGTGTTCTGGCTGGTGTCCGACGCCGCCCGCTATGTCACCGGCGTCACGCTCCCGGTCGACGCGGGGTATATCAATAAACGATGAGTGCCCCGAACGCCGCCGCGCAGACCGCCTTCGGGCCGATGGTGCTGGCGGCGATCGAACACAACGAACCGCCGCACCGGCGCCTGGTCGACGACGATCTGGCCGAGTCGTTCCTGCCCAGGCACCTCAGGCTGCTGGTCGGGTCGACCCGCGCGGCCGCACTGCGCCGCGCGGTGCACGCCGCCACCGAGCGGTCGGGGCCGGGGCTGTGGGCGAGCATCGCCTGCCGTAAGCGCTACATCGATGAGCGGCTGTCCGATCCGCTCAACGTCGCCGACGCGGTCGTGGTGCTCGGCTCGGGGCTGGACACCCGCGCCTGCCGAATCGCCCGCCACGGCGACCTGCCCGTCTTCGAGGTCGACCAGCAGGTCAACGTCGACCGCAAAGCCGGGGTGCTGCAGCGCGTGCTGGGCGGGACGCCGGCGTCCGTGCATCTGGTTCCGGTCGATTTCGAGAACGACGCGCTGATCCCCGCGCTGGAATCGCACGGATACCGCCCGGAACACCGCACCTTCTTCATCTGGGAGGGTGTCACGCAGTACCTCAGCCAGGGCGCGGTGCACGCGACCCTGTCCCAGCTGGCGTCCGCCGCGCCCGGCAGCAGGCTCATCTTCACCTACATCCGGCAGGACTTCATCGACGGCACCGACCGGCACGGAGCCGATGCGGTCTATCGCCGGTTCCGCGGCCGCCGCCAGGTGTGGCAGTCGGGCATGGTGCCCGAACTCGTCGGCGAACAGCTCGCCGAACACGGCTGGCGCCTCGTCGAGCAAGCCGGCCCGAGCTACTTTCGCGACACCTATATCCGGCCCACCGGCCGGACGCTGGCGGCCTCCCCCATCGAATGGACCATTCTGGCCGAACGCTGAGTTCGCGACTCCGTCACGCCAGGTCGGCGTAGCATCGGATTCGTCGGGGGGCTCATCGAGCCAGGCCGTTGCCAGATCCTTGCAGGGCCCGTCGGCCATCGGTCGCGGGGCACGAGGGGGACGTGATGCTCGACTCGGAGACAACGGGGCCGTGGCCGCCATCCTGATCGCCGAGGACGAGCCCCGGATCTCCGCCTTCGTCCGAAAAGGATTGTCGGCCAACGGATTTTCAGTGAGTGTGGTTGCCGACGGGATCTCCGCGCTCATGCAGGCGCGTAGCGGCAGTTTCGACCTCATGCTTCTCGACACCGGACTCCCGGGAATGGACGGCTTCACGGTGCTGCGGCGGCTTCGCGCCGAGGGAAGTTCGCTGCCTGTGCTGATGCTGACCTCGCGGGCCAGAGCCGCGGAGTCGGCCCGGATGCTCGAGGCGGGCGCCGAGGACTCCATCGCCAAGCCGTTCCGGTTCGAGGAACTCCTTGCCCGGGTGCGTCTTCGGCTCGCTGCCGGACGCGTCGCCGGGCCCACGACGCTCAAATACGGCACCCTGTCGCTGGACCTGCGGACCCGCCGCGCCCACGTCGGCGACTACTCCGTGGACCTGTCGGCGCGCGAGTGCAAGCTGGCCGAGACCTTCCTGCGCCATCCGGGTCAGGTGCTCACCCGCGAGCAGCTGCTGCAACAGGTGTGGGGCCAGGACTACGAGCCGGGGTCCAACGTCGTCGACGTCTATGTCCGGTACCTGCGGCGCAAGCTCGGCGCGAGCCGGTTCGTCACGCTGCGGGGGCGCGGCTACCGGCTCGAACCGATCTGATCCTTCGTCAGCAAACGCCTCTTGGCCGGCCTCGCCCGGTCCGCCGGCGACTTCGGCTGCATTGCGGGATGCCATGCCCCGAGCCGGAAGGCGGAGCCGAGTCCACCCCGGGGATGTTGTGCCCGTCGGCACCACCCAGCCTCCTGAACAGCCAAAGCCGCACCGAGGTCGCGCATGACGCATTAGCTGAAATTGTCACTGAGGAATTGACGAAACCCGATATTCGGTGGAGGGGCCCGATTTTGTCGATGCCGCATCGCACGCCCGTGTCGCCGTGCATACTCTAATGGTCAGCGATACCGCAGCGAATCGACCAGCCGCGCGGGCCACGGCTTGTGAGGGGTAGCCGTGACACGTCGGCGGCGTTTCCGCTCTCAGATCTCGATGACCGTCGGGACGATCATCGGCTGCCTCCGGTAGGTCTCCCCGACCCACTTGCCCACCGTCCGCCGTACCGCCTGCGCGATGCGCGAGGGATCGGTGATGTTCTGCGAGGCGAGTTGCTCCAACTCCGCTTCGATCTTCCTGGCCACCGGTTCCAGCGCCTTGGGATCCTCGGAGAATCCCCGCGAGTGCAGGTGCGCCGGAGCAGCCGCCCGGCCGGTGCCGCGGCGCACGACGACCGTGACGGCCACGAAGCCCGACGACAGGATGAGCCGTTCCCCGAGGGTGGCGTCGCCGACATCGCCGGTGATCAGCCCGTCGACGAACATCTTCCCGACCGGCACGGCGCCGGCGATGCTCGCCCGCCCGGCCACCAGGTCGACACTGACGCCGTTCTCGGCGAGCAGGATGTTCTCCTCGGGCACCCCGGTCCGGGCGGCCAGCTCCGCATTGGCACGGAGCATCCGCCACGTCCCGTGCACCGGCATCACGTTGCGCGGCCGCACCCCGTTGTAGAGGAACAACAGTTCGCCCGCGTACGCGTGGCCCGAGACATGAACGCGCGCTTGCTGATTGGTGACGACCCGGGCGCCGATCTTGGCCAGCGCGTCCATCACCCCGTAGACCGCCTCCTCGTTGCCCGGGATCAGCGACGACGACAGGATGATCAGGTCTCCGGCAGTCAGCGTGATGCTGCGGTGCTCACCGCGCGACATCCGAGACAGCGCGGCCATCGGCTCGCCCTGGGTGCCGGTGGTGATCAGCACCACCCGGTCGGCGGGCATCATCTCGGCCGCGGCGATGTCGACCACGTCCTCATCGGCGACCTTGAGGTAGCCGAGTTCGCGCGCGATGGTCATGTTGCGCACCATCGAGCGACCGACGAAGGAGACCTTGCGGTTCAGAGCGACCGCAGCGTCGATGATCGACTGCACACGGTCGACGTTGGATGCGAAACAGGCGACGATCACCCGGCCCTCGGCGCCACGCATGAGCCGGTGAAGGGCCGGGCCCACCTCACTCTCGGAGGGTCCGACACCGGGGATCTCGGAGTTGGTGGAGTCGCACAGGAACAGGTCGACCCCCGCATCGCCGAGCCGGGACATCCCCGGCAGGTCGGTGGGCCTGCCGTCGGGCGGCAACTGGTCGAGCTTGATGTCACCGGTGTGCAGCACGGTCCCGGCCCCGGTGTGGATGCCGATGGCCAGGCAGCCGGGAATCGAGTGGTTGACCGCGAAGTACTGGCACTCGAAGACACCGTGGGTGCTCTTCTGCCCCTCGGCGACCTCGACGAACTTCGGCGAAAGACGATGTTCCCGGCACTTCTCGGCCACCAGCGCCAGCGTGAACTTCGAACCCACGATCGGGATGTCGGCACGCTGCTTGAGCAGGAACGGGATCGCGCCGATGTGGTCCTCATGGGCATGGGTGACGACGAGCGCCTCGATGTCGTCGAGACGGTCGGCGAGGTGCCGCAGGTCGGGCAGGATCAGGTCGACGCCGGGTTCGTCGTGCGTGGGGAACAGCACCCCGCAATCCACGATGAGCAGACGTCCCAGATGCTCGAAAACGGTCATGTTGCGGCCGATTTCGTTGATCCCGCCGAGTGCGGTGACCCGCAGTCCGCCGGGGGCCAGTGGTCCCGGTGCCTTGAGCTCGGAGTTCACTACCGGCCCGCTACCTCAGCACGCCTGCGGCGCGCATGTCGCCGGCCAGGGCCTCAAGCTGTTCGTCGGTGGCCGGGATCTGCGGCAGCCGCGGCTCACCCGCCTCGAACCCTTGCAGCCGCAGCCCCGCCTTGGACAGGGTGACCCCGCCGAGGCGCGCCTGGGCGCGTGCAAGCGGGCCGAGCGAGACGCTGATCTTGCGCGCCGTCGCGACGTCTCCGGATGCGAAGGCCCCCATCATGTGCCGCAGCTGCGCGGCGGCCAGATGACCCCACACGCTGATGAAGCCGACCGCACCCATCGCCAGCCACGGCAGGTTCAGGGCGTCGTCGCCGGAGTAGTAACTCAGGCCGGTCTCGGCGATGATCTGCCCGCCGCCGTGCAGGTCCCCCTTGGCGTCCTTGATCGCGACGATGTTCGGGTGGCCGGCCAGCGCTCGGATGGTGTCCCACTCGATCGGCACCACCGAGCGCGGCGGGATGTCGTACAGGATCACCGGCAGCTCGGTCGCGTCGGCGACAGCGGTGAAGTGCGCCACCAGTCCGGCCTGCGGCGGACGTGAGTAGTACGGGGTGACGATCAGCAGTCCGTGCGCACCCTCGGCGGCGCTGGCCTTCGCCAGGTGCACGCTGTGCGCGGTGTCGTAAGAGCCCGCACCGGCGATGATTCGCGCGCGATCGCCGACGGCTTCGAGCACCGTGCGCAGCAGCACGAGCTTCTCGTCGTCGGTCGTGGTCGGGGACTCACCGGTGGTACCGGACACCACCAGACCGTCGCACCCGGCGTCGACCAGCCGGTTCGCCAACCGGGCCGCGGCGTCGGTGTCCAGCGACCCGTCGGGCTTGAACGGAGTAACCATCGCGGTCAACAGGGTGCCCAACCGGGCCGGGGCGTCGAATCCGCTGGTACTCACGGGCACCAAGATTACCCGGTCACCCTCGCTTGCCACGAATGCCTTTGCAGTCAGATTTCGGTTGCCAACGGGCTGGTGGCCACCTCCGTGCCGTCGGCGAGCACGCTGATCTCGAAGTCCGAGAACACCTGCGGTGCGGCGTCGGTGAGTTGACGCAGGCATTCGACGGCCAGCCGCCGAATCTCCCGGTCAGCATGTTCGCTGGCCCGCATGGCGACGAAATGCCGCCACGCCCGGTAGTTGCCCGTCACGACGATCCGGGTCTCGGTCGCGTTGGGCAGCACCGAACGGGCAGCTTGGCGGGCCTGCTTGGCGCGCAGCGTCGACGCGCCCTGCTCGGTGAAACTGGCCTGCAGTCGAGCGAGCAGTTCGGTATAGGCGGCACGGCTCGCGTCCGCGGCCTCGGTGAAGATCTGCAGCAGCTCGGGATCATCCTCGATGTCCGGCGGCGCAACCACCTGCGAGTCGTGCTCGGGCACATACCGCTGCGACAGCTGCGAGTAGGAGAAGTGCCGGTGCCGGATCAATTCGTGCGTGCACGACCGGGAGAGGCCGGTGATGTAGAACGACACCGATGCGTGCTCGAGTACCGAGAAGTGGCCGACGTCGATGATGTGGCGAACGTAGGCGGCGTTGGTCGCGGTGCGCGGGTTGGGCTTGTTCCAGCTCTGGTAGCACGCGCGGCCGGCGAATTCGACCAGTGCGGCACCGCCGTCGGCGTCGGTGCTCCACGGCACGTCGGCGGGCGCGGTGAACTCCGTCTTGGCGATCAGTTGCACGCGCAGCGGCGCGATCTCGGCCATCGGGTGAGCCTAACGTGCACCGATTCGCCGACCCGCCGCTGACGAGACCGGCGGCCACGCACACCGCGTCACTCGGATTGACGTGTGCCCACCTCACCGGGCGCGGCGGGGGGCTGGGACCGCGGCTACAGCGGATTGGCGGCGATGAAGTCGACGACGACGGTCGCCAGTTCGCGGCCCTTGTCCTCCTGCAGGAAATGCCCACCGCCGGCAATGGTCACCTCCGGCTGCCCCTGGGCGCCCGGGATCAATGTGCGCAGCGGTTCATCGGCCCCGCGAGTGATCGGATCAGAATCCGAGAACGCACACAGGAACGGCTTGTCGAACGTGCGGAGCACCTCCCATGCCGCTCGGTTGGCCGGCGCGGCGGGGTCGTCGGGGCTGGTGGGCACCAGCGTCGGGAACTGCCGCGCGCCGGCCTTGTACGAATCGTCCGGGAACGGTGCGTCGTAGGCGGCGATGACCTCTGGGGAAAGCGTCGAGACGCACCCGCCGTCGACGATCTTGCCGACCGGGAAATGGGGGGTCTCCTGACTGAACCGCTGCCACGCCAGGAAGGCCTCACCGGGGTGCTGATCACCGGTGGGCAGCGTGGTGTTGGCCGCGACCACCCGGGCGAACCGGTCCGGATGCTCACCGACCAGGCGCAGCCCGATCAGCCCGCCCCAGTCCTGGCATACGAGCGTGATCCCGGCCAGGCCGATCGCGTCGATCGCGCCCCACGTCCAGTCCACGTGCGCCTGGTAGGTGTAATCCTCGCGGCGGGCCGGCTTGTCGCTGCGACCGAACCCGACCAGGTCGATCGCGACCGCCCGCAGCCCGGCTTCGACCAGGACGGGGATCATCCGCCGGTACAGATAGCTCCACGACGGCTCCCCGTGCAGCAGCAGCACCACCGGGCCGTCGGCCGGACCTTCGTCGAGGTAGTGCACCCGTAGCCCGCCGACGTCGACGTAGTGCGGGGCGAACGGGAAGTCGGGCAGGTCGGCGAAGCGCTCATCGGGGGTGCGGAGAACATCCATTGGCTCAGCTTGCCAAGGCCGCGCGCAATTCGGTCGCCAAATCGCCGCGCTCCCCTACGACCACGTCGCCCAGGCCGAGCCACTCTGCCATGGTCTGCAATTCGGCGGCCAACCCGCGCGCGACGTGCGCGCCGTCCCGACCGTCCTCGGTGAACGCGCCGAGTACGGCGAGCGCGCCGTTCCCCCGGTCGGCCTTGAGGTCGACGCGTCCCGCGAGATCACCGTCGAGCAGAAAAGGCCACACGTAGTAGCCGAACTGCCGCTTATGGGCCGGGGTGTAGATCTCGATGCGGTAATGGAAATCGAAGAGACGCTCCACCCGCGGCCGGAAGAAGATCAGCGGGTCGAACGGGCACAACAGCGCAGTGCCGCGGTCCCGGCGCGGGACGCTCTGCCCGGTGCGCAGATAGGCCGGGGCCGACCATCCCTCGACGTCGACCTTCTCGATCTCGCCGGCGGCGACCAGTTCGGCTATGGCGGGCTTGACCTGCCGGGCATTGAGCCGGAAGTAGTCGCGCAGATCGGCTTCGCTCGCGACGCCGAGCGAGGTGGCCGCGCGCAGGACCAACTCGCGCACCGCCTCGGCCTCGTCGACCTCACGCCCGACCACCTCGGCGGGCAGCACGCGCTCGGTCAGGTCGTAGTGCCGCGCGAACCCGAGCCGGGTGGCCGTGGTCAGCACGCCGGCCGACCACAGCGCCTCGGCGACCCACTTCGTATCGCTGCGATCCCACCAGGGCCCTTTGCGGCCACGGGGCTCAGATTCCAGGTAAGCCTCGATCTGACCTGCGGTCGACGGACCGAGCGTGGCGACCGCTTCAACGATGTCGTCGGCGAGTGCGGCGTTCTTCTTCACGATCTCGACGCCCCACCGGCCGTGCCGGTACTCCCGCATCCGCCACCGCATCAACGGCCAGTCATCGACGGCCATCAACGCGGCTTCGTGCGCCCAGTATTCGACCAGCAACCGCGGTGAGCGCGCCGAATGGCTCCATGCGGCACGGTCCAGCAGATCGCGGTCGTAAGGACCGAGACGGCTGAACACCGGCGCGTAGTGCGCCCGCACCGCTACCGACACCGAGTCCAGCTGCAGCACCTGCAGCCGGGAGATCAGCCGCTTCAGATGCGCGCGTGTGACCGGCCCCGTCGGCTTCGGCTCGTGAAACCCCTGGGCCGCGACGGCGATCCGGCGGGCCTGTAGGGCTGTCAACGTCGCGCTACGAAGAGAGGACGCCATCGGGTTATCGTGGCCTACCGCACCGACAACTCAGTCCGCGGCGTCTGGCGCAGTTGCGGCCCGTAGTGAGGGCCGACGGCAGACCTCGCGCCGCGCGAGCGTTCAGCGCCGTACGTAGGTGTAGAACCGGTAGCGCAGCCCTGACGAGCTCTCGCGCCAGTCCTGCTCGGTACCGACCCACGCCTCGTCGAGCACCGGCGCCAGCGCGTCGTCGTCCTCTCTGCGCAGATCGATGTCCACCTCGGTGACCTCGCACCGCGTCGCCGACGGCAACGCCAGCCCGTAGATCTGCGAGCCACCGATCACCCATGCGTCGTCAAGCGGGGCGTCCTCCAGGGAGGTCACCACCTCTGCTCCGTCGGCCGGGTAGTCAGCCTGCCGGGTGACCACGACATTCCGGCGGCCGGGCAGCGGCCGAAACCTCTGCGGCAGCGACTCCCACGTCAACCGGCCCATGATCACGGTGCGGCCCATGGTGAGCTCCTTGAACCGGGCCATGTCCTCCGGCACATGCCACGGGATCCCGTTGCCGCGTCCGATGACTCCGGAACTGGACTGCGCCCAGATCAGGTTCAGCCTCACACAGCCACCGGGGCCTTGATCGCCGGGTGCGGGTCATAGTTTCTGATGACGACGTCCTCATAGGTGTAGTCGAAGATCGAATCCCGCGGCGCGAGAACGAGTTCCGGGTAAGGCCGCGGATCACGGGAGAGTTGCTCGATGACCTGGTCGACGTGGTTGTCGTAGATGTGGCAGTCACCGCCGGTCCAGATGAACTCCCCCACGCCCAGGCCCGCCTGCGCGGCCATCATGTGGGTCAGCAGCGCATAGCTGGCGATATTGAACGGCACGCCGAGGAACAGGTCGGCGCTGCGCTGGTACAACTGGCAACTCAGCTTGCCGTCGGCGACGTAGAACTGGAAGAACGCATGACACGGCGGCAGTGCCATCTGTGGGATCTCGCCGACGTTCCAGGCCGAGACGATGTTGCGGCGCGAGTCGGGATCGCGCTTGAGCAGGTCCAGCGCCGCGCTGATCTGGTCGATGTGCTCACCGGACGGAGTCGGCCAGGACCGCCACTGCACCCCGTAGACCGGACCCAAATCGCCTGTCGGAGAAGCCCATTCATCCCAGATTGTGACACCGTGGTCCTGCAGCCACCGGACGTTCGAGTCGCCGCGCAGAAACCACAGCAGTTCATAGACGATGGACTTGGTGTGCACCTTCTTGGTGGTGATCAGCGGGAACCCGGCGTTCAGGTCGTACCGCATCTGATGACCGAACAGGCTGCGGGTGCCGGTTCCGGTGCGGTCGGATTTGGTGATGCCGGTATCGAGCACCAGACGCAACAAGTCCTCGTAGGGCGTGGGGATCGGCACGCGCCAAGCTTACGTCGCCCGAACAGAGTCGAGCAGTTCGACGCGGCCCAGCGCGTTCCTCATCCGATCCACTGTTTCCGGGGCGAGTAGTGCGGATTGCTGTAATCATCGAATCGTGACGTTTCCGCGGGATACCGGGGATATCCCACGACCAACCGAATTGGCCGCCGTCGCCGACTTCTTCCAGGCTGTGGCCGAGCAACCCGCCGCACTTCTGATCGAGGGTGAAGCCGGCATCGGCAAGAGCACCGTCTGGCTGTCCGCGCTCGAGCGGGCCCACTCGTGCGGAATGCGCGTACTCCGTGCACGTTCGGCCGCCGCTGAATCGGTACTGGCCTATGCGGCGCTGGCCGACCTGATCCGGGGCGTCGACCCCCCGGTGTTGGCGAATCTGCCGGAGCCCCAGCGACGAGCGCTGGACCGGGTGATGCTGCGGGCGGGCGTCGAGGACGTCGCCACCGACCCACTCGCCGTGGCGGCAGGTTTCTTGTCGGTCATCGACATCCTGACAGCGGAGTCGCCCGTGCTCATCGCGATCGATGATCTCCAGTGGCTGGACACCTCGAGCGCAAGCGCCCTCGCATTCGCCTGCGCCCGCCTCACCGGTCAGGTGGGATTGCTCGGCACGGTACGCACCCCCACAGACGGCGACCGCGCCCCGCCGCTGCCCCAGATGCCACGGCCGGACCGCACCCGGCGAATACGAGTGCAGCCCTTGTCGGTCGGTGCGCTCCATGCGGTTCTGCACGAACGGCTGGGGCGGACGTACTCGCGACGGACAATGGTGCGGATACACGAGGTCTCCGCCGGTAACCCGCTCTATGCCCTCGAGTTGGCCCGCTCGATCGGGGATGCGGCCACGCTCGCCGATCAGCCGCTGCCTCCCACCCTGGCGGACGTGGTGCGAACCCGCCTCGGCGCCTTGGACGCCGAGCTGCAGGACGTGCTGCTGGCCGCCGCCTGCGCCGCAAGCCCGACCGTCGAACTCGTCGCTCGTACGTCCCGCAGAGGCATCGACAGGACCGTGGAACTACTGGAAGTGGCCGAGAACAAAGGAGTCATCGGGATCGAGGGCAACGGTGTGCGTTTCACCCACCCCCTGCTGGCCTGGGGGATCTACACCTCGGCCGCCCCGGCGAAGCGCCGGGAGACCCACCGGCGACTCGCCGACGCCATCGAGGAACCAGAGTTGCGGGCCCGGCACCTGGCTCTCGGCTCCACCCATGGTGACCCCCGCACCCTTCGGTCGCTGGACGCGGCAGCCGAGTCAGCACGAAGCCGCGGAGCACCGGTGGCGGCAGCCGAACTCACCGATCTGGCCATCGGACTGGGCGGAGACACACCGCAGCGACGAATCCTGTCGGCTCAACACCATTTCCATGCCGGCGAGCCCGCGCGTGCGCGTGCCGAGCTGGAAGCGACGATCGCTCAGCTGCCGCCTGGAGTGCTGCGCGCCGAGGCGACAAGTCTGCTCGGCTACATCCGATTGCTCGACGACAGTTTCCCGGAGGCCGTCGAACTCCTTGAGGGGGCGATACCCGACGCCGCCGGCCATCCCCCGGTCGTGGTGCCGGTGCTGGTCGCCCTGTCTTTCGCACTGTTCAACACGGGCCGCCTGGACGATGCGATACGGCGCGCCGAGGAGTCGGTGACCAGTGCCGAAAATCTGGGGCGCCCCGACTTGCTGAGTCAAGCACTGAGCATGCGGGCCATGATGGCCTTCTTGCGGGGCGACGGCGCCGATGAAGCGGGTCTGCGACGAGCGGTGGAAATGGAGGACCCTCAGGCCAACATCCCGAGCGCGTTCCGGCCCAGAGCGCACCAGGCTGTCATCCGCGCGTGGGTGGGCGAGCTCGATGAGGCTCACGCCGATATGCGCTCACTGCGAAGGCAGTGCATCGAACGCGGTGAGGACGGCGAGCTGATGTTCGTCGCGTTCCACAGCGCGATGACCGAGATATGGCGAGGGAACTTCGCCGACGCCACATTGATCGTCGAAGACACCGTTTTGCTCGCCCAGCAGCTCGGGGGGGACCTGCCGATGTCGGTGACACTCACCGCCCGGGCGCTACTCGGGGCTTACACGGGCCGGGCCGACGACGCGCGCAAGGATGTCACTTCGGCGCTGGCAGCAAGCCAACGCTGTGGGTCGGCACTGCTCGGCGAGTGGCCGAGGACAGCGCTGGGGTTCCTTGAGGTGTCACTCGGCGACCATCAAGCCGCCCTCGACACCCTCGATCCTCTGCTGCCGAAGCTTCGCGCTGCACCGAACGCGACCGAGATCATCACGGCGTCGTTCGTCGCTGATGCCGTCGAGGCGATGGTCGCCCTGGATCGTTGTTCTTCGGCGCTTCCCCTCGTGGAAGCGCTCGAACTCAACGGCCGCCGTCTCGGCCGCGCCTGGATGCTTGCTGTGGGGGCGCGGGGCCGGGCGATGCTGTCGGCCGCCTGCGGCGACGTCGACGCGGCGGTGGTGGCCGCCCACCACGCGATGTCGCGACACGAGCATCTGCCGATGCCGTTCGAGCGAGCACGCACGCAGCTCCTCCTCGGCCAGCTTCAACGTCGACAGCGCCACAAAGAGGACGCGGCGGCAACACTGCAGGACGCGCTGAAGACTTTCGAGCAACTCGGTACCCCGTTGTGGGCCAACCGGGCACGCGCTGAGTTGGGCCGCGCGAATGTCGGCCCACACCGCGACGCCGTGCTCACGCCATCCGAACGACGGGTGGCCGAACTCGCCGCGTCGGGGTTGACGAACCGCGGCATTGCGGCCGCCATGTTCATCAGCCCAAAAACCGTGGAAGCCAACTTGTCCCGCATCTACGCCAAGCTCGGCATCCACTCGCGGGCCGAACTCGGGCGGCACATGAGCCGACCCGGCGTATAGGGACAATCGCCCTCCACATCGGAAAAGCATAGGGAAACACCCGATTAATCCGCCCCCTGTTCGGGCCTACGCTCCGCGTAGCCGGCTCGGGTGTCTCGCCGAACTGATCCCTGGCCGGTTCAACAAACGCCGGCGATGTCGACCACTGATGGAGAAGTCATGAGCAAACAGATACCCAAGCTATGGGCCATGTTGGCCGCCGCGGCCGTCGTCTTCGGGCTTGTGTGGGTGGCGCCGGCGGCGGTGCCCACTCTGGCCCCGAGCATGACGCCCGTGGCGAATGCCGACGTGCTGCCCAATGGCTATGACGTGAACTGTACGAAATCCAACGACGGCCAGGTGGTGTGCACCATTGCGGGCTGCCCGCGAGTACACGAGGATCTCGCCGGGGACGTCGTGCACACCAAGATCAATGGCGGGCCACAAGCCGAGCTGGACAAGGCGTGCGGCAACGTCACAACCCAGGTCGTCAACACGTCCTCAGGTTTTAATCTGGCGATCCAAGGCTGTCGCAAGAGTACGTTCGGCAGCGATGATTGTGGTGCCTGGTCGGACTACAGGTACACGCCTCCCGCGCCGCCCGCACCTCAAGTTGTTCAGTGCCCGCCTGGGTCGAAGAGCGCCACCGTTCCAGTCGGGCAACAGTGCCAGTTGGCCGACGTGCAGTGCCCGCCTGGCTCGAAGTCCCCGACCGTTCCAGCGGGCCAGACGTGTGCCTTGGCACAGAAGAACTGCCCGCCGGGATCGTTGTCGGCGACCGTTCCGGGTGACCAGCAGTGCGCAGCTCCGACGAATGCAGTGTCGATGAACGTGACTCGGGCCGGGCTCAACGCCAATGTCGCGGTCACCAACAAATCGGCACTGCCCGCCGAATGCGCCTACACCGCAACAAGAACGAGCGGATTGCTCGGGCCGGAAACAGTGAACAGGAACGTCAGCGTCGGCGCGAACAGCACCGGAAACATCACCGACCTGTTGTGGCCGCCACCTCTTGTCAGTTACCGCGCGACTGTGCGATGCACGGCCGACTATGACGGGAAACAGGTCACCATCGGCGAGTCCACCCAGAACGTGAGCGGATAGTCTCGACCGCTCACTGCAACAACGGAAGTGCCTGCCCTGCCTGGGCGACCCGGGGCCTGCGCAAGCCCCCGAGCCTCCAGGCAGGAAGGCACTCTCGTCGGGCAAGCGCAAGCCGCAGTGTTTCATCAGCTGGGTTGCGCCTGAGCCGTGCAACCAAGACGCACGCCCCCAGTAGACCTCGGGGCTCTCCCCCGCTGCCGCGAAGCGGACGCCCGCTCTGATGAGTCGTTTCCGAGTCGTAGGGAAACACCCGATTTACCCTGTCCGCCAACGCGATAGCTTCGATTTGATGAACATCTCCGTCCCGTGATATCTCGTCGAGTGGTACCGATCGTCAGCCACCGCCGAGTCGCTCGAGGAGACAGCGGCCCGACTCAACGAGTGCGCGGCGTCGGTATCCGCGTTGGGACCGCCCGTGCATCTACTGTCCATGGTTGCCGTGCCCGGCGACGAAGTTCTGTTCGGTGTCTTCACGGCAGGATCGGCGAGCGCCGTCGCACAGACATGCGACCGGGCCGGCATACCGGCCCAGCGCGTCACCACCGCCACCGACCTGGATCTGTCACAGTGACCCCGGCCCGCGCGGTGTCACGCGCTATTCAGGAAGCTGCGGTCCGACCTTGCGCGCGAGTTCGACGGCCGCGTTGTCGGCCTGGTCAGCCGACATGCTGAGCACCGCGACCTGCACACTGTTGTTCCGCCCGGCCGCAGGAAACTCCACCTGGCCGTAGCCCAGGAACCGCATCCCGTCCGGACCCGGCCGGCCGACGTCGGGCATTCCGGGCTCTGGTGGGGGTAATGTGCCGTTGATCGCCGTACCGGGGTTGCCGATCTCCAGCGAAATCGACTCGTAATTCTCCGGGTTCTCCCACACGCATGCAGGTACCTCGGGGTTGTTCGAGGTCGACCTACCTTCCACGGTCACGCCGAGCAACGCCGAGATATCCTCTGCCGCAATCAGCGAACACGCGTCGATCGCAGATGCGTGTCCAGCGTCGGCGGCGACGGTTCTCGACGTGTCGCCGGCATTGGCGTCACCGCCGCTGGGGCCGCTCTGCGAACCGCACCCCGCCATGGTCAAACACAGGACAGCCGACACGAGGCGAGAAGTCGTCGTGAGATCTTTCATCCGAACCCCCTTGATCAGCAGTTGTCACGAATTGCGCACGCAGTCGTAGGTGAGCGGGATTTCGTCGCCCAATCCGACGACGTCGAACTGGTCGACGCCGATCGCGTCGAACGAGTGCGCGTCGATCCCGAGGTCGGCCCACTTCGCGGCGCTGGTTCGATCGTCGGCGAAGGTCAGCGGGATCTCTCCCCCGTCGGAGAGCAGCATGCCGTACGTCTTGAGTGCCCGCAGGATCACCTTCTCCCCTTCCGAGTAGTCCGATTCGTCGAAGCCGGACTTCAACCGAAACCGCACGCCGTAGGGAGGTGCGTCTGGATCGGCACTTGTCGGACCACCGGCATGGGTGGCTGGTCGGACGTAGACGGATTCCTTGATTCTGTTGTTCGGGAGTATGAATCGAAGTGCATGATCGACTGCGCCAGAGGCAACTTCGTCGGCGGTCGGGGTGAGAGCGGCGATCGGGAAGCCGGCGGCGTCAGCGCTCGTGCACTGGTCGCCGCGTAGGGTCGGCGGGTACTTCTTGTCGAGATCCCATACGAAAAAGCTTTGCGCCGTGATGGTTTCACCTTTTGCAGTGGCTTGATAGGTCTCGTAGAGTCTCCGGCCGTCGCGGTCGGCGACGAGCAGATGACAGTCACCCTGCCCCGCGCTGTCGCCTGACGCGTCACACGTGAGATCCGGTGACCCTTCGATGTTGGCGTCCAGCGGAACCGGCATCTCGGCGGGAACGCTGTCGCATGCCGTTCCGCCCCAGCAGTAGTCGTCGGTGCCGACCACCTGGCGGCGCGGCGTGTCGCCGTCGGCGAAAAAGACAGGGATGGAGAAATCGATCTGGAGAGCGTTGTCGCCGCCCCAGCCGCCCATGCTGCTCAGCGCCTGCACGATCGCGTCGCTGCGGTCGGATATTTATGCTCCGGAGACGTCGGTGGTCCACGGTTGCGGACCGCTGAACAGGCCGTCGTATGACGCCGGCCGCAAGGCCGGACTCACGGCGGGTCCGCTCTGCGATTGACCGCCGCAGCCAGAGGATGCGACAACCACTGCGCACACGATCGTGAGGGTCTCGGTCCGCAGTGTCCCCACCATGCTCACGCTCCGCTGCCTCAAATATCTCGCCGGTTGCTGAAGTGCCGACAGCGTGGTCTGCCCTCCGGGACGGGACGCTATATCGGGTAAGTCCGCGATAAATCGGGTGTTTCCCTATGGTGGTCGGGGCGCGCACAGCGTGCGTCGACCCGGCTGAGGTAGAACGGAACCCATGCCGAGGATCACCGATACGATCACCACCGCAGACGGCGCCTGCCCCGTCAGCCTGCACACGCCCGACTCCGACGGGCCGTGGCCCGGCATTGTCATGTATCCCGACGCCGGAGGCGCCCGACCGACCTTCCGCGCGATGGCAGACAGGTTGGCCGGCTACGGCTACGCCGTGCTCGTGCCCGACGTGTATTACCGCGACGGTGACTGGGCGCCGTTCACGATGGCGACGGTGTTCGAGGACGAGGCCGAGCGTCGTCGACTGTTCGGCATGATCTCCAAGATCACCCCCGAGATCATGGCGTCCGACGCGATCGCGTTCTTCGACTACCTGGCGGCCCGGCCCGAGGTCCGGGGCGCGTCGTTCGGCACGACCGGGTACTGCATGGGCGGCCGCACGTCGCTGGTGGTGGCCGGGCGGGTCCCCGATCGGGTCGCGGCGGCGATGTCCTTCCACGGGGGCGGCCTGGCCACCGACGACACCAGCAGCCCGCATCTGCTCGCCGACAAGATCCGCGCCGCGGTCTACATCGGTGCGGCCCGCAGCGACCGGTCGTTCACCACCGCCGACGGTGAACGACTGGAGAAGGCGCTGACCGATGCCGGCGTCGAGCACACCATCGAGTGGTACTCGGCGTTTCACGGGTTCGCGGTGCCCGACAACGGGCCCTATGACGAGCCCGCCGCGCGCCGGCACTGGGACGCGATGCGTTCCTTCTTCAACAGTCACCTAGTCTGAGCTGCGTGTACGACCAGAGTTTCGGTGAATCGGCGTTCGGTGAGCAGGGCCGGCGGATAGACCCCGTGCTGGCCCGCAGTTGGTTGCTGGTCAACGGCGCGCAGTACGAGCGCTTCGACGCGGCCGCCCACTCGAGGGCCGACATCGTGGTCCTCGACATCGAGGACGCCGTCGCGCCGAAGGACAAGGCCGCGGCCCGGGCCAACGTGATGCGCTGGCTCGGTGAGGGCCACACCGACTGGGTTCGGGTGAACGGGTTCGGCACCGAGTGGTGGGCCGGTGATCTGGAGATGCTGGCGGGCAGCCCGGTGGGCGGGGTCATGCTGGCGATGGTGGAGTCGGTCGACCATGTCACCGAGACCGCCAAGCGCCTGCCCGGCGTGCCGATCGTCGCGCTCGTCGAGACCGCGCGCGGCCTGGAGCGAATCAACGAGATCGCCTCTGCTAAGGGCACCTTCCGCTTGGCGTTCGGTATCGGCGATTTCCGGCGCGACACCGGCTTCGGTGACAACCCGATGACGCTGGCCTACGCGCGGTCGCGCTTCACGATCGCTGCGAAAGCCGCTCATCTGCCGAGCGCGATCGACGGTCCCACCGTCGGCTCCAGCGCACTGAAGCTCAGCGAGGCCACTGCCGTGTCAGCGGAGTTCGGCATGACCGGCAAGATCTGCCTGACCCCCGAACAGTGCCTGACCGTCAACGAGGGGCTCTCCCCGTCGGCGGAGGAGATCACCTGGGCGAAGGAGTTTCTCATCGAGTACGAGCGTGACGGCGGCGAGATCCGCAATGGCTCCGATCTTCCGCGCATCGCCCGCGCCAACAAGATCCTGGAGCTCGCGCGCGCATACGACATCGAACCGTCAGAGTTCAACGACGTCGACGAGCCCACTCACATCCCGGCCCCGTCGGACACCTACCACTACTGAGGCTGGGGTCCATCACTGGAGGCTAGGGGCGCCGCCTGCGCGCCAAGTAGGTCGTGACGGCCCGCAACGCGCCGCGCGCGGCGTAGATCCCGGCAAGCACCGTCAGGATGATCAGCACGACGAACGACAAGCCAGTTCGTGCGGGAGTGCTCGACGTTCCACCAGACGATGGTGAACAAAATTGCGCAGATGAACACTACGATGTCGCGCCAGTTCCCCTGGTAGGAGGCCGCCAGTTCACGGAGCTCGCGGCTCTTGTCGGCGGCGGCGATCAGGCCGTCGATGCGCATGTCGATGATGCGCTGAAGTTCGGCGCGACGCTGCGCCTGGTCAGCCGGGAGTCGGTCCAAAAGATCCAGGTCCTTGGCGATCGCCGCGCGCACGTCAGGCGGACGCAGGTTCCCCGCGGCCAGACCGAGCAGCGCACCACCTGCGATCGGTGCGCCGGCCAGGGCGATTTCGGCGATGCCGGGCATGAGACTCCTTCGTCAGACCATCAGTGTCGCGGCCACTGTCGCACCCAGATTCCAGCACGCTTCCAAGTCGCTTCTGGTCGGCTTGCCGGAGACGATCACAGTTTCGGCGGCTTTCTCCCACTTGAGCGCACCGGTGATCGCTGCGAGTGCCCGCTCAGCGCCCTCGGTGCCTTCGTTGCCGTGCAGATACATCCCGAACGGCCGGCCCTGCGCCGAATCCAGCAGGGGGTAATACGACTGGTCGAACGCGTGCTTGAGCGCGCCGCTCATGTAACCGAGGTTGGCCGGAGTGCCCAGCAAGTAGCCGTCGGCGGCCAGCATCTCGGCCGGTGAGACCGTCAGCGCTGCACGGCGCAGCACCTCGACACCCTCGATCTCGGGATCCGTCGCGCCGGCGAGCACCGCCTCGAACATCTCGTGGCAGTGGGGCGACGGGGTGTGGTGCACGATCAGCAGCGTCTTGCTCATCGGGCCGACTCCTCGAGCAGTACCGCCTTCTTCATCGTCTCCCGAGCGCGGCCGCGGTCACCGGCGTAGTCGTACGCGCGTGCCAGCCGGTACCAGCGGAGCCAGTTCTCGGGGTCGGCCTCCAGTTCGTCGCGCACCGCGCCGAACAACGCGTCGGCCGCATCGCGTTCGATACGGCCAGACGGCCTTCGCGGCAGGTCGCTGATGTCGAGCTCCATTCCCTGTTCGCGGGCAAGCCGCGCCAGTCTCTGATGTGCCAGACCGGCTTTCAGTGTCGCCACCATCGCCCAGATTCCGATGACGGGCAGGATCAGGATGGCCGCCCCGAGCCCGATCGGCGCCGGCTCCCCCGAGGAGATCAAGATCCACGCCGCCCGCCCGAGCAGGACGAAATACACGACGAGCGCGACGCACATGAAGCCGATCATCAGCTGTGTGCGCAGGGCGCGCGCCCCGTCACTCATGTCAGGTCGAGCAGGGATTCGATGCCGATCGTCAGACCCGGATGTTCCCGGATCTTGCGCACGGCCAACAGCACACCGGGTACGAAGGAGGTGCGGTCGATGCTGTCGTGACGGATGGTCAGCGTCTCTCCGAGCGTGCCGAACAGAACTTCCTGGTGTGCGACCAGGCCGGCGAGCCGCACGGAGTGCACGGGGACGCCGTCGACGTCCGCTCCCCTGGCGCCGTCGAGACCGGTACTGGTGGCATCCGGGTTGGGCGGCATGCCTTTTCGTGCCTCGGCGATGAGGCGGGCGGTCCGCATGGCGGTTCCCGACGGCGCGTCAGCCTTGTGCGGATGGTGCAGTTCGATGACCTCGACCGACTCGAAGTACTTGGCGGCCTGCTGCGCGAAGTGCATCGACAGCACGGCGCCGATCGCGAAGTTCGGCGCGATGAGCACCGAGGCGCCCGGTGTGGCCGCAAGCCATTCCCTGACCTGATCGAGGCGCTCGTCGGTGAAGCCGGTGGTGCCGACGACCGCATGAATCCCGTTGTCGATCAAGAACTTCAGATTGTCCATGACGACACTGGGATGGGTGAAGTCGATGACGACCTCGGTGTCGCTGTCCACGAGCGCGGACAGCGAGTCGCCGGCATCGACACCCGTGGTGAAGGTCAGGTCGTCGGCGGCCTCGACGCCCGCCACCATCGTCGCGCCCACCTTGCCCTTGGCGCCCAGCACTCCCACTCGCATGGGCTCACCCTAGCGTCCCAGCTCAGGCCTCAGGAATTTCGCTCGCCGCCGCTGACTTTGCCGGGTCCCCGCGGTCGATCTGCAGGCGTCGGCGCTGACCTGGGGCGCTCCCAAGGATCAGTTGGTGGTGGGTGGTGGGGGTTGGAAGGGTGTGTACCACTTCCACTGAGCCCGTTCGCCGGACGGCCCACGATAGGGCGCGACTTCGGGTGGGGGTTGGGTCGGGGGACGGGCCAGTGACCCGGGTTCGAGGTGTCGGCCGGTGCTGTCGGTGACTGTGAGCCGCTCGGCGGGTCCGGTGATGGTGAGGACGCCGCGGTGATGCAACCGGTGGTGGTGGGGACAGACCAGCACCAGGTTGTCCAACTCGGTCAGCCCGCCGTCTTCCCAATGCCGGATGTGATGGGCGTGCAACCCCCGCGTGGCCCCACACCCAGGCACCACACACGTGCGATCACGATGCTCCAACGCCCGCCGCAACCGCCGGCTGATCGTGCGGGTCGTGCGCCCGGAACCGATGACCTGCCCATGGCGTTCGAACCACACCTCACACGTGGCATCACAAGACAGATACCGACGATCGGCAGCCGAGAGCGCCGGCCCCAAATGCAGGGAGGCGATGCGGTCTTTGACATCGACATGCATCACCACCGTGGTGTGCTGCCCATGCGGGCGCCGCGCCACCTCAACATCCCAGCCCGCCTTCACCAGCGCCCAGAACGCCGCCACCGTGTCCGGCAACGGCGCCCGCCCCACACCCTCACCGCGATCGCCGGTGTCGTAGCCGCGGTCGGTGATGTCGTGGTCGGTGTCGTGGCCGTCGGCGTGGTCGGTGATGTTGTGGTCGCGTTTCCACTGCGCCACCAACGCCTCGTGATGAGACCGCAGCGCCGTGTCGAACGTCGCCGCCTCATCATGGGGCAACGCGATCCGCCAATAGGTGTACTGCTCATCACTGGTCTTGGTGATCGACGCCCGCGGCGCGGGATCCGGCCTGACCGCGGGTTCAGACCGGGACTCGGCCTCGGCCTCAGAGTCGGATTCAGGGTCCGACTCAGGGTCACAGCCGGATTCGGGGTCACAGCCGGGTTCGGGTTCGGGGCGGGGTTCCTGCTTGACCGCGATACGCAACTGGGCCACCGTCGAATGGGCGGCCAACTCGGCGTAATGATCGTCAGAACCCGCCCCCGCGCCCTCGGCGATCACCCCGACCTGATCCAACGACAGCCGGCCCTCCCGCAAATCCCGGCTACAGCGCGGAAACTCCCCAAGCCGGCGCGCCACCGCCACGATCGTCTCGGCGTTACGAAACGAAGTACCCAACTTCCACGCGATCAACCCCTCCATCGACCGCACACCGGTGAACCCCCACTGAACCATCCCGCGTTTGATGCGCACCTCCTTCCTTGGGAAGGTGCATGTCATGCCGAGCAAGTACGACCCGGAGACCCGAGCGAAGGCGGTCCGTCTGGTGCGCGAGCACCGGGAGGACTATCCGA